>NZ_JBEXYL010000088.1:0-31725 GCF_040630895.1 Streptomyces sp. NPDC005728 | reverse complement strand
CCTGGTACGCCGTCTCGCCCGACGGCAAGCCGGTCGGCGCGCCGGGCAAGTAGAGATCACCTCCCCAGGGTCGATCGCCCCGCCCGCCGGCGCGTCACCGGAGATCCGCCCCTCCGCACCGCACGGAGGGAGCGGACCGTTGTGTCATGCGGACCTCTCTCACGTCGCGGTGCGGTCGGTCCTGCGAACGCTCCCGCTCATGCCGGACAGTGATCCTCCGCCAACTTGAAGTATCGAGTCAAAGGGCTGGTGTCGTCCTGCTCCAGGCCGCGGCACACGAGGATGCGGGGCCTGTGGCCGACGCGACTCTGATGCCGTGCAGCTGCTTCGGGTCGGCGGCGAAGCGGGCAGGTCCTTGCTTGGTTTGCCGCCGCAGCACCTCCACCAGATCCGCAATGTCCTCCGCGGTACGGTCCGGGCTCGTGGCAGGCCGGGAGGAGTGGTCGGGCCGGCTGTTCTCGGCGTGCGTCTGCCATCGGGCAGGCGACTCGGCGAGAACAGCGTCGGAAGATTCCGGCTTCGGCGGCGTAGGCGCGCTATTGAGTCTGACGAGCAGGCGCTGTCTGCGAGCGTCCGTCCTGCCCGCGGACGAGGACTTCGCCCTGCTCGCGCAGTTGACGGTCGGCGAGCTGTACAGATTGAGCCCGGAGCAAAGGACGACGGGCCCTCTCGACTGCGGGGACCATCTGCTGTTCTGCCTCGACAGCGACATCGAGGCCGATGAGCGCGTAGATGTAGCGCTGTGCTTCGTAGGCGTCGTGTTCCGGGTCGCCCAGGGCCTTCCAGCTGTGGTTCCAGTCGTCGTTCGTGGCCATCTCGGTGGAGCCCCGGAGCGGGAAGGCCGGGTCCTCACCGGACGCGAGCATGCGCCCAGGGGGTCGGGCGAAGTCTGAGGCGACGATCCGGTGCATTCACGCGCCGTCGACCAGCGCCAGGATGTGCCGGTCGACCAGCCGGAAATACTCCAGGGTGATCTCGGTCAGCACGAACACGTTGATCCTGCGCACGCCGCTGCCGTCGTTGTACCGCTCCATCGCCCAGCCGAGCATCTCCGCGGTCGCTGACACGGCCCCGGTGACCGCGCCGTCCGACTCGATCAGCAGTCCGCGGCGGGGAGCGTCGGCAAGCAGGAGACCGCCCTCGCGAGGTGCCGGACGTGTGTATTTCCGAGGACCAGTTGAAGGCGTGGGCGTCCCGGAGTGTGTCAGGTCAGGCGTCTGTGTTGTGACCGCGGTCCGGTGCGCCGCGGATGTTGCCGCGCCTGCCCGTCGATGGCGTTGACTGGCGCAACGTCAACGAGGTCATGGCTCGCCATATCTAGGTGCTTGCCCTGGGGTGTGGGCGGCGTTTGCGGGGGGCGTGGAGGTTGCTTGTGCGGTGAAGTGGCTTGTGTAGCTGGGGTGTTGAGTGCTTCTGCGCGCTCACTCACATGGCGGGCACTCTACGAATTCGATTGAGTACGCAGGGTAGTTGATGGGGTGTTGGTGTTCTCGTCGAGGGTCTGGGTGAAGTGTTGCCTGGCCGGTTGCAGAGTGCATGCAGGGTCCGCTCCGCCTGGTTCGCCAACGTCGTCGCTTTCGACCCGTTCGGAGGAAGTTCTTGCAGGTGGACACGGTGGCATCCCGACCGTACCGGCTGGCCGCGACTCCTGCAGGGCGGCGCATGTCCGTCGTGGCCCGGGTGTATGGGTATCCGCCGGATCACAATGCCGGCTCGGAGTGGATGCTGCACTCGATGCTCCGTCCGCTGGCCGAGCGTGGTCACGAGGTGGCGGTCTGGCTGTCGCATCCCGGAAGGATCGAGAAGGGCTACGAGATCGACGGGGTTCAGGTCGTCCCCTTCCAGGAGGGCGTGGACTTTGCCGCACATGCCCAAAAGGCGGACGTGTTGTTGTCCCACTTCGAGAACGTGCCCCTGGTGGCGGGGCTCGCGCGGGACCGCCGGATCCCCCTGGCGGTGATCTGTCACGACAACTTCGCGGTGAGCTTTCACAACGCGGCGGGCGCTGATCTTGTCGTGTACAACAGTGAGTGGATCCGGCGGGACGGTGAGATCTTCTACGCCCGTTACCCACAGGAGTTCCTGCCCCGGCACAGCATTGTGGTGCGGCCGCCGGTGATGGCGGAGGAATACCGCACGGATCCCGGCGACTTCGCGACCCTGGTCAATCTCAACTCCGACAAGGGCGGCGAGGTGTTCTGGCAGATCGCCGCCTGGACTCCGGAATGGAACTTCCTCGGTGTCCGCGGCGCGTATGGGCAGCAGATCATGCCTCCGCCGCGGTTGCCCAACTGTGAGGTTGTCGACGGGGTGCCGGGGCAGCGGATGCGCGAGCACGTCTACAGCCGCTCCCGTGTGGTGCTGATGCCGAGCTTGTACGAGTCGTGGGGGCGGGTGGCGGTGGAGGCGTTCGCCTCGGGCATCCCGGTGATCGCCCATCCCACCCCCGGGCTGGTGGAGTCTCTGGGTGAGGCCGGCATCTTCGCCTACCGCGACGACCTGGGCGCCTGGATCCATGCCCTGGCGTTGCTGCGGGACCCGGACAACTGGGCCCGGGCCTCCCACCGGGCCAAGGCCCGCTCCATCGAACTGAGCGCAGCACCCGACCTCGACATCTGGTGCGACGCGATCGAATCGCTGGCCAGGACGCGCTCGTCAAGCGGCTTCCGCAGGCGCGCAATCGGCACGCTCGTCGATGCCAGTGAGCTGGGCCGCGGCCCTGGGGGCGGGGGCGACGCTGCGGCCCGGGGAGTCGATCCGCACCCGTGTCCGTCACGGTGCCGCGGAGCACAGGCGAACCACGACTGACTCTGTCGATCTGCAACGAAAGGACAGTACGTCATGACCCAGGAAACGCTCACCGCCTCTCCCGAACCCGCCACCGCGATCGAGCCCCGTACGGTCATTGCGCCGACCGCAGACGCACCCATCGCCCCCTACACCCACATCCACCGCTTCAACCACACTGGAGGCGTCGAAAACTTCACCGTCCCTCCCGGTGTCACCACGATCAACGCCCGCTGCTGGGGCGGCGGGGGAGATGGAGCCAGCCAGGGGGGCGGGGGCGGATTCGTCACCGGGAACATCGCCGTCGAGCCGGGCGAGACACTGCGAATCGTCGTCGATCTGGGAGGAGGAACGCGTGGCGGGGGCGGAATGAGCGGCCTGTTCAGCCAGCGACTGGGGCAGGCGCTTCTGATCGCTGGAGGAGGCGGAGGGTGCATCGCAACAAGCTCCGTTGACGCGCGTGGTGGTGCGGGTGGTGGCATCAGAGGTTCCGACGGACGGCCCGAGTCGCGGGGTGGGTGGACAGGGACTCCGGCGCATGGAGCCTCGGGTTCGACGGGTGGCGCTGGTGCGTCGATTGACGGCAGTCACGGGGGGCGTGGCGGCAACACCGGACAGAACGGGAGCTCCACGAGTGCAGCTGGTGGCCAGGTGCCGATCCCGGGTATGGGTGGAGGTGGGGGCGCACGCGAGAGCGGCGGTATGGGCGGAGGCGCCGGCTACGCGGGGGGCGGCGGAGGTCTCTCCATTTTCTACTCGCACAAGGCTTATGCCAGTGGTGGCGGTGGTGGCAGCAGCTTCGTGAACGGCCCTGGCGTCACCGACGGACGCACCGTGGCCGGCAGCGGCACCCGCGCAGGCGGCCAGGACGATCCCCAGTACCAGTCCGGTGTCGGTGACGCGGGCCACCACGGTCAAGTGGTGCTGCAATGGACCGAGTTCACGGTGGCGCCCGGCGGGCCGCCCGACGTCAAGCTGGTGCAAGGCGGACCGGTCGGGTATCCGGGAGTGCACGTCGCATCCGAGACCGCGTTCGCCCCCGTGTCGGTGACGGTGGCCCTGCCCGCCGGCCGCGATCTGCTCTTCGGCAGTCAGACACTCGCCGACTACCAGCTCACCGTGCTCACCGCCGACCTGCAAACGACCCCGTACCCGGGAGCCCTTTCAGAGGACGGAACGTCGCTCGTCTTCTCGCACGTGGACCTGGGACTGCCCGGGACAACGGTGATGTGGGTCGCCGTGAGCGCCGGCCATGGCGCCCCGCTCGGAGCCACCAGCCTGACCTTCACCGTCGGGGGAAAACCCTCCCCCTCCACAACGATCGTCGTCACACCGGGCTTCACCCTCTCCCCGGGCGGCGACACGCTGACCGTGGAACGGGGAGGGTCGCCCAGGTACCCAGGCGTCGCGGTGAGGAACAACGGATCGCAAGACATCCCGCTGCAAACGGTCACCGTGACTCTTCCGGCTGACACCGACCTGCGGTTCGGCACGCCGGCCAACCCCGATCACCAGCTGACCGTCATGGATGCGAGCGGAAATATGACCGCCTATATGGGAAGCCTCTCCGACGACGGACAGTCCCTGGCCCTCTCCGACATCGACCTGGCAATCCACGACGACGGATCACGGTCGGTCATGTGGGTCTGCGTGAGCGCCTCCGACGACACCCCCACCGGCACCACCAGCGTGGAGTTCACCATCGGCGACTACACCTCGCCATCCACCCCGATCGACGTCATCTGAGGAAAGCGGCGGCACCACCCGCCGCCGCGGAAGCCGGAAGCAGACCTGCACCGGCTTTGTACACGAGTGCGGACAGCAGATGTTGACGTGGTGCCGCTGGCGGGTGTGGGGGTGCGGCTTCGGCAGGCAGGGCATGTGGTGACGGTGTTGACCTGCGCGCGGTACGGGCAGCTGGTCCGCGGGTGCGGGCTGAACTTCCGTCCTTTGCCGCGGGATCCGAACGACAGGCTGGCTCGCATCCCGCGGCTGCCTCGGCGGCTGGACGGGCTGCGCGGGGCGGCGGGCGGCATGGATCCGGCGGGCATCGTCTACCCGGCTGGCCATTTTCGCAGCGGCGGCCAGCGTCTACAGGGCCCAGTCCCGGACGCACGCGAGCTCCGCCGCCCGCTCCGCCATCTCCAGCTTCCATGGTGTCCGGTCCACTTCAGAGATCTCCCGCCACAGTGCCGCCGTGGCCGAGCTGAACGCTGCGAGCGCCTCGGCCTTTGCATCCCGCCAGGACGGAAACCGACGAGCGAAGGCGAGCGCCTCCTCCACGGAATGCCCGGCGTCCATGAGCTGGAGGAGAAGGGCGCCGGGGTCGATCCAGGCCGCCCCTCGGGTCGGCCAGGCCCAGTCGATGAGTCGCGCACGTTCACCGGTGATCAGAACGTTGTCCGGGGCGAAATCGGTGTGCAGGAGAGTGTTGCCCTCGAAGTAGTGCAGGGAGCCCGGCGGTGCGTAGTCTGCCCACCGGTCAACGGCGTCCTTGAGACCGGTGCCCGGGGGTGCTGTGACGTCCTGCAGCTCGACAAGCGCGGCTTCCACTAGCGGCAGGTCGGGCGAGCCTGGTGTGTAGTCGGCGTGGCGGCCGTCGATCACCTCGTAGCCGAGCAAGCTCCAGCCGCCAAACTCCAGGTGCCAGTACAGACGCGGACAAGATGCCGGCAAGTACGAGGCGACGGCTGCCTCTCGGCGTTGGGCAGCGACCTGGGGATGGTCGGACGGGATGCCCTTCACGAAGACCCTGCCGCTGTTCGTCTCCAGGACGGAGGCGATGCCGGAGTTCATTCCGCCCTGCGCAGTCAGCGAGCTGTGCACGGCACCGATCTTGTCAGCGACGGCTTGGCGGACGTCGGCGGGAAGCTGCTCGTAGGCGATGCGGGACATGGACACGCGCGGTTTCCTCAAGGTGCTCGGATACGGGGAGTAGCGCCCCGGCCAGGGTACGGCCGGGGCGCTACTGAGGGGATGGAACGAACGGGCGGCACGGGCGCCACCCGTGGTGGATCTAGTACGGCTGGTCGTCACCGGCCGAGCAGCTGCACTCGGCGCCCTCGGCAGCCTCGTCCAGGTCGGCGATGATCTGGAACTCGTCGTCCTTGATCGACGCGGCGGTCAGCGGCACCGGCAGGGCGCTGGTCGGGTTGTCCGCCGGACGTCGGCCGATCGTGAGCATGACCGGTTCGCGAGGCAGGGTCAGGATTGCGGTGGGCGGAGTCATGATCCGTAACCTCCATGTTGGCAGTAGAGCTCTCGTCGGTCCCC
Organism: Streptomyces sp. NPDC005728; assembly: GCF_040630895.1. Taxonomy (NCBI): domain Bacteria; kingdom Bacillati; phylum Actinomycetota; class Actinomycetes; order Kitasatosporales; family Streptomycetaceae; genus Streptomyces; species Streptomyces sp. NPDC005728. Next base: position 25,665 of record NZ_JBEXYL010000088.1, on the reverse strand, counting down.
CGCCTCCTGGTAGAGCCTGGCCAGCGGTCGGCACGTGCGGCACGTGCTGACCTTCGTGCAGCCGGAGCATCCACCGGTGCGGAGCTGTAGGGACTCGGCGATCACGCCGAGTCGGGGGAGGGCTTCGACGCCCTCGGTGATGAGGTTCACGCTCGGGTCACGGCCGACCTTGCAGATTGACGCGATGCCGTGCGGGTTGACGTGGAAGAACGTGTGGCCGGCGTTGCAGCCGGTGAAGATGCTCCGGGCCTTGAGGTGGCCCACTGCCTGCGTCGCCAGCGGGTTCGCCTCGCCGTCGATCGTGGGCGACATGTTCGTGAAGACCTGGTGAGGGAAGCCGTACGACTTCGAGAGGCGCACCATCGCGCCTGTCTCATGCGCGTTGTCGTCCGAGACGATCACGTTCAGCCGGACCGGCAGCCTGTCCTCGTGGGCGGCGTCCAGGCCCATCAGGAACCGGCTGAACGCCCCGCGGTTCCGCGTCACCTTGTCGTACGTCTCGCCGGTGGCTCCGTAGACGCTCAGGGTCAGTCGGTACGGCCGGTGGCGGGCGAACAGGTCCCGGATCGGCTTCTTCCGCAACGAGGAGCCGTTGGACGAGACCTGGACCATCATCCCGAGCTGGTGGGCGTACTCGTACGCCGCGCCGAACTCGCGGTCGATCAGCGCCTCACCGCCTGTGATCTGCAACCACAGGACACCGGCGTCCCTCAGTGTCTGGAGCAGCGTCTGCTTGCCTGCCCAGTCAAGGCCCTCGAACCGCTTCTCGCCGAGGTAGCAGAACTCGCAGTCGTAGTCGCAGCCGAGGTTGATCTCCCACGACGCCTTGCCGTACCCGTACCGGGACAGCTCGCGGACGAGGACGATGTCGCCGACTGGCGACGAGGGCAGTTCGGTCCCCCACGCCTCCCTCGCCGCGTCGGCCAGCCAGTCCGGGACGGATCGTCCTTCCGCCCCCGAAGCCCGCAGCTCCTGGTAGCGGACCTCCGGGATGCGCACGCCTGCTGCCAGGCCGGGCTGGACAAGGAGGTACTGGGCGAGAAACGGGCTGGCCACGAGCCGAGGAGCTGTTTTGGTCGCCAGCCTCTCGGCGCTGGTGTTCGTCTCGGTCATTGGACCTCCACGGGTTGGGTAGGAGGGTTTGGTCGGACCTGGTGGTGGGCGGTGATCAGGCTGGCCGCCAGCTCGGCCAGTGGATCCCTTCGCCAAGCGCGGGTCATGGCGCGATCCGTGCGGTCAAGGCGACCACGCCGATCACGAAGCCGCACGCGGCGGACACGAGCACGATCAGCAGTGGTCCGGAGTAGCGGGCGGCCCGGGCGGCGACACGGCCGTTCACGGCTTCCACCAGGCCCTCCACGGGCGGGTGATGATCTCCCGGTACGTATGGTGCGAGGGATTGCGGCCACCGTGCGTGAATACCCAGCTCTGCGGATCGGCGAAGTCGGTGCCGGGCGGCGAGGTCTCGCCACAGACCGCGCACTGCATGGCGTACGTGGTGGGCTCGGCGTCGGGTTCCCGGTCGGGCTGGAGGGTCCACTCCTGGTGGCACATGATCGTGCGGCTGGTCATCGAACCGCCTCCAGAGTTGTGGCGACATAGGGGTGCTGGAGAGCAGCGCGGAGGGCGTCCGTGTCGGTGAGGGTGTCGTCGTCGGGTAGCTCGCACCATCCGCCGAACCAGTCGTCGAGCAGCTCCAGGCCGGGGGCGACGAGCCAGGAGTTGGTGGAGAGGTGCCGTACCGGCAGATCGGCCCAACTGGCTGCGGAGCCGGTCGGGACGGCGTAGTAGAGACGCCCGTTGGGCCTGTCGTAGAGCACGGGGCCCACGGACGTACCGATGCAGCGCAGGTAGGCCAGGGCCAGGAGGCCGATCTCGGCGGAGGTGCGCACAACGTCCCAGCCATCGCCGACCTTCAGCAGCCGCAGCCCCGGCACGTCGCTCACCATGGGCGCGCTTCGCAACGCGTCACGCACGGACATCACGCATCTCCCTGCGGCCGGAAGCTGTGGCTCGCGCCGAGCGAAGAGGGGGATCCCGTGGTCGGCGTGAGGGGGCGGACCACGATCAGACGAGCGCCAATTGCTGTTATCTGCCGCTTGCGCTCGGTGCCGAGTTCCTTCGGGCCGAGGTGGCTGAGAGCTGGAACTACGGCCCCGTAGGCATCGGGGAGTTCGAGCACGTCGAGCAGACCGACGAAGGCGGGGGAGCGGATGATCACCGTGGAGTCGCGTTCGGTGAAGACGCCGCACAGGGCCAGTTCGTGCCGGTCGCAGTACTCGGTGAGGCAGTCGACGAGCGCCGCGTGGCGGGGCAGCCCGCCGGTGACGTGGCGTAGGTAGCCGAAGACCTGAGGGAAGGCGATGGGGCGGCGTTCGGTGATGAGGTCGTCGTCCATGCCCCCAGCGTCGGCCGTCGTGAACGGCCTCGAAATGACCTGCTGTTGTACTTCCGTTGCACTTCCCGCCCCACGTCGTCACTGACAGTGCTTCCATACGTGACGGAGGGAGGTCATCCGTGGTCAGCGTGCAGCAGTGGACAGGTCGGGAGGCGAGCGCCCTGCGCGCCGCGTTACGTATGAGCACGCGCGCTTTCGCCGAGCACCTCGGTGTCGCGCTGCGCACGGTTGCGAAGTGGGAGAGCCTCGGCGCGGAGACGCAGCCCCGCCCGGACACCCAGGCCATCCTCGATACCGCACTCGCACGGGCGGATTCCGCCGCCCAAGCCCGCTTCGAGGCAGTGCTGTTCCCTGAGCGGAAGAGCGCGCGGCCAGCGGACTACGAGACCTGGACCGAGGACATCGAGCGCGCTGTTGTCTGCATCAGCCGCCAGGACTTCCCGTTCGCCTCAACCCTGTTGAACCGCTGGTTGGGCAGCCGTGCACCCCATCAGCTGGACGACAAGGGCCTCTATTTGTACGGCCGTTCCCTCGTGCTCCTCGGCGACCTCCAGCGCGATCAGGGCGTGATCCTCGGCCCACTCTCAGCCCGGCACTCCTACTTGACCGCTCGCGGTTTGTTCACCGAACTCGACATCCCGCGCCGGGTGGCTCAGATCGAGCTGTCTCTGGCCGTCGTCCAGGAGATGTCGGGTCAGTTGGAATCAGCCGCTCGCCACTACGAACTCCTCGCTGGGGACCAGCGCCTGAACCCGCGTGACCGTGCCAGGGCGCGGCTGTGGGTGGGTACGGCGCTGAGCAAGGAGGGCGACAACGAGTACGCGACCGGCGTCATGGTCGAGGCCACTCGCTCCTTCGAAGACCTGGGCGAGCCGGAGGACTGGTCGGTCGCCCACCAGAAGCTGGCCCTGGCCCACCGGGGCGCCGGCGACCTGAAGCAGGCCCTGCACTACATCGACATCGCGCGGACCACCGGCACGGTCGACTCCCCGATGCAGCGGGTGCGGTTGGACACCGCGTACGGGCACATCCTTCTGTCGGATGCGGCGACCCGGAATGATGGGCTGTCCGTCCTCGATCAGGCGGCACAGGTGGCCCGCCAGTACGGGCTGAGCCACCAGCTGCGCAGCATCGAGGGCATCCGGAAGGACCAGCAGGGATGAGCCAGGGAGTGCCAGTGCCGGAGCACGAGCAGCGCCAGATCACCGACGAGCAGTTCCACGACGCGACGCTGATCTGGGACTACCACCAGATGGGTCACGAGCAGCGGCCCTGCTCGGCGGCGATCGGCCTGGGCAGCCACGACCTCGGTGTCGCCACGGCGGCCGCCGACCTCTACCGCGCCGGCCTCTTCCCGGTCGTGGTGTTCAGCGGGGGCAACAGCCCCACCACCCGGGCCCGCTTCCCGCGCGGCGAAGCGGTCCATTACCGCGAGCACGCTCTGAGTCTGGGTGTGCCGGACGAGGCGATCCTGGTCGAGGCGAAGGCGGCGAACACCGGCCAGAACATCACCTTCTCCCGTGAGCTGCTGGCCGGAGCCGGTATCGGGGTCGAGTCGCTGCTGCTGATCTCCAAGCCGTACATGGAGCGTCGCTCGTACGCGACGTGCCGCAAGTTGTGGCCGGAGGCCGAGATTGTGTGTGCGTCCGAGCCGCTGGAGATGGACGACTACATCAAGTCGATCGGCGACGAGAGGCTTGTCGTCGACATGCTCGTCGGTGACCTGCAACGGGTGATCGAGTACCCGAAGCTCGGGTTCGCCGTCGAGCAGGACGTACCGGGGGATGTGCATGACGCTTACGAGCGCCTTCTACACGGCGGATTCGACAGCCGCCTCATCAGTACCTGAGTCACCGCGCGTCGGGCCGCCGGGCGGGGTGTGCGCGATCCACCAGCCGAACCTGTTTCCGCGGCTGTCCACGTTGGCCAAGCTGTACGCCGCCGACCGGTGGATCGTTCTCGGCGACGTCCAGTTTGCCCGGCGCGACTATCAGCACCGGGCCCGCCTTGCGGCACTGGACGAGCCCGCTCATCAGCAGTGGCTCACGCTTCCTACGCATCTGCCGGACGGGCGCCGGACGCTGATCAGTCAGGCGCGGCTCGCCGACCCCGGCCGCTCCCGTCGCACCGCCAGTCTTCTGATTCGCCAGTACTACGGCCGCAGCCGCCACTGGCCCGCGGTGCGTGAAGTCCTGGAGGCGGTTCTCGATGAGTTCGAGGCGACCGACCGTGTCTCCGACGTTGCCAGGGCGTCGACGGTCGCCCTGCTCACCGCGTTGGGCTGGAGCGGCGAGGTACTGGACAGCAGCGCGACTCCGACCCGAGAAGGCCGCTCGGAGCGACTCGCCGACCTCGCTGCGGCCACCAGGAGCACCCAGTATCTCTGTGGCACGGGCGGCTGGCGCTACCTCGACACCCAGGCGTTCGACGCCCGTGGCATCCAGGTGCTGTCCTTCCACACCCCTGCGGACACGGGCGACCCGCTGTGGCGGTGGGCCCGCCAGACCAGCAGCCTCTGGGCGATGAGCAGCTTGGGGCCAACGGCCCTTGGGGAGAAACTGATCGAACATCGACCGGTTGCAGCCCTGGGGGTTTCCGCGTGACTGAGCCGAGCGCTCCGGAGAAAAAGCCATTCCTGTACGTCGTCGTCTGCGCGTGCGGCATTACCAACGACGTTGGCAAGCTGATCACAGCCGCGCAGGAACAGCACTGGGACGTCGGTGTCATCGCCACCCCGCAGGGCCTGGGCTTCCTCGACACCGAGGCGGTTGAGGAGCAGACCGGTTACCCGATCCGCTCAGCCTGGCGCACGCCGGGTGAGGCGCGTCCCCTGCCGCCCGCGGACGCCATCGCCGTCGCGCCGGCCACCTTCAACACGGTCAACAAGTGGGCCGCCGGGATCTCCGACACCCTCGCCCTGGGCATCCTGTGCGAAGCGTACGGCATGCGCATCCTCCGTCCCGGGTTCCGTCAGGGGTCCAGGGCGCGATATTGCGTGTAGCGCAGTTTTTTGAGGACATCGCAGCCATCCACATCCCCCTGCCGACACCCGGGAGCGTGACCCCCGAGGATTGCTTCCCCGACGCCCTGGACCAGGCGCTCAATGACCGCAAGGAGTACGCCGGGAGTCTCGAGGCCATGTGCGACGAACTGGAGGAAGACCCCCTGCTGGTGGCGCGCCACGCCCGGCCACCGCCGCTGCGCGGCCACCACCTCAGCCGCGCCGCGCACATCGAGGTGTTCCAGCGGCTGGTCGGCGTCCGCGTCCAGCAGCCAGCGTCCGTGCCTAAGGCAGACCCGATGCCAACGCGGCAGGTAGCGCACCGCTCGCAGTGCCTGTCCGGTGCGCCGCGCGGTGCACAGCCGGCAGCCGAACGCGGCCGGACCCGCCACCGTGCCCGCCGCCCGCCACCGTGCCTGTGCCACCCCGGCCTCCCGGCCGGTGCTGATCTTGGGGTCGTCCATGGTGAAGGCAGGCAAAGCGCGCGCCAGTACCTTGGGCTCCACCCTGCACAGCTCGGCGAGCACCCGCCGCCCGGCCCCGTTGAGGACGACCTCCGCGTCCGCCCGCGCACCGCCGCCGTCGTCGTGCCGGGCGGGGGAGTTGCGGCATGTCCACAGCTGCAGCACACCGGCGGTCGGGAGACCGTAGCGGGCCGCCACACGGCTGATCAACGATGCGGTCAGCTCCCCGGCCAGCGGCACGGTCCGCAACACCCCCGCTGCCACACCACACCCCCGATGCCGTTTCCTGCTCCTGCTCAGTGCCAGCCCCACACGCGCCTCACAGCCAGCCCGCGGCCCATGCCTGGGTGGCTCGCGTCCGGCGGGCTGGCCGGGTTCCGAGGGCCGACTGCACAAGGCTAGAGGTCACCGCCCAACTTGCCGCCCTCGCCCACCGCTGAGTCACACAAGTAGGTGCTGGGCCTGTGGCCGGCGTCAGGTCAGTAGTCGAGGTCGAGGTAGTCGATGTCGTTGAGGGTGACGTCGGAGAGTCCCGTGGCGCGGGCTCCGCCGTCCTGGAAGTAGATTTCTTTGAATCCTTCGGCGATGATCTGGCGCATCTCCTGGTCGCTGGCACCCGTGTTGCGGGCGTCGAACAGGCGCTGCGCGTACGCCGGGGGGAGATGCACGGTCAGGCGCCGGAAGCGCCCGTCGTCGGTCGTGCCGACGGGTGCGGTGTAGCCGAAGCGGGCCCTCGTCTCCACGGTGATCCCGGTTGTGGTGGCGGCGTGCTTCTGCCGGCGTTTGCGGACCTGGGGCTGCCACCGCTGGCGTACCGCGTCGTCGATCCGGTCCGCGATCGCCTTGGGCGGGTGTTTGCGTTCGCCCTTGCGATAGCGCTCCACCGACCGTTGGCTGACCCCGATCTCCGCTGCGACGGCTTTGGTCGTCTTGAGCTGTTTCATCAGGAAGTTGATGCGTGCCTGGAGGGTCTTGGGCGGCTGGCGGGTGAACGCTCCCCGGTCGGCGCGTTCGATGGCGTCGTCGATCTCCCGGGCCACGGCTACTCTCCTTCGTCGAGGACGGCGTCGCCGCCCTTGATGTGGCGGGCGGGGTTGTAGCCCTGTTCCATGAGGTCGACCGCCCACAGCATCGACTGGACGCCCTCCAGCTTCGCCAGGCCCGGGGTGGGCCCGAGGCGGAACCCGCCGGGCTGCGGCCTGCCGGACGCGGCGTACGGCAGGAAGGCGAGCGGGCTGTCGCCGGGCGAGGGGTAGACGACGCAGTCGGAGAGCACGGCGAGCGGGTACAGGCCCGTCATCGTTGCCATGTTGCGCAGTTTGCGGTGCATGTTGATGCGGGCCTTGGAGATGACGGCGGCGCGGATGTCGGGGCGCCATGTCGGCCGCTGAAGGGCCGGCCACCGCTCGCCCTCCTTGTACTTCTTGCCCTGCGGGCGCTCGCGGAGCTTGCCGATGCCGCCCTTCACCGTGGCCTTGATGGCGGCCAGGACGGCCGCCATGCCCGGGTCGGTGTGAAAAATCCGTTAGCGATCACTAGATGGGTGATGTGCTGACCTGGGGATCTAGTGATCGTTTCAGGATTTCTTGCTCCGGTGTCGTGTGGCTCTGAGCTGGGGTTTCCGTGGAGGGCCGGAAGTCGGATCGGCTCTGAGGTGCGCGTTCAGTGATCGTCTCGGAATGTAGTGATCGTTGTGGGATTTCTATTTTGCTGCGTGGTTCGGGTGGCTTGGTTTGTGCTGGTCAGGGCCTATGGCGGATCGTGCCTGAGCGGAGGCTTGGGCCTCGCGGCGGCGGGGCCAAGCGCGTGGCCTTCCGGGTCCTGGTAGCTGTCCAATTAGCAGCGCAGTCGTACTCCCGGCTGCCCAACATCCCGGGGCAAGCTCAAGCGGCTCGGCCGACACGGAGTATCGCCGTCGGCGACCGCAGACCGATCAGCAGTGAGCATGGGCGCGCAGACCGCCGGTTCGGGTCGGGGCGGAGCTTGTCTCCCGCGGCTCCGCCCCGGCCCGCTACGCTGGCAGCAATACAGAGCGCTGGTAAGGAGTGGGGATATGGCGTCGCACGACGAGTGGACCGTCGACCGAGTTCATCATGCGCTGCCGCACAGCGCACTGAGGCAGCAGCTTTTGAGCGACGTGAACATGACGCCCATCGAGGACCTTCCCACACGCCTTGAGGGCTGGACGTTGGCCGCCCAGACGCTCGAGGCGGCACGGCCCGGCATCGAGGCGGTGCGCGCCTACGTCAAGCAGCACGGCCAGCTGCCCCCCGATCTGCAGGACGCGCCGGACATGACCGACGCCATTGTGGATGACGCACGGGGCCGGCGGGGCGCCGCGTGACCTACAGGCTCCACGTCCCCGCCGATCAGTACGACATCTACAAGGGCCTCCCCGATGAGGCACGCCGCGATATCGCGACATGCCTCGTCGACGCTGTCCAGGACCCGATCGGTGCCAGCGAGCCGTACGGTGAGGACGACGGGATCGTACGTACCGTCGCCCGAGGCCGCGCCGCCGTCGTCGTTCTCATCGGCGAGCAGACGCAGACGCTCACTGTTCTGGCGATCGCCTACGCGGGCTGACGCGGGATCCGCAAGCACTGGCCGCCCGGCTTTCCTCCATGCCCCACAGTTGGCCGACGCGTGAACGGCGGCCAGCGGTCGCGACCGCCGCTGCCGCGGCACCGTCGTGCGTTGCAGTGGCGATCAACGCGTCGTCGACCCGGGCCCGTCACCGTTCAGGCGGGGTGAACGCAGCTTCAGCCGTCGTGGCCTCGCCGAGACAACCACGGCCCTGCCCATCGCCTGCCAGCAACCGCTCCTCCTTGCCCGGCCCTTCACCAGGTCCCGCTGGCCGGCGCCTGCAGCTTGCGCCATGACGATGTCCCGGTGTCTGACGCTCCGGCGCATCGCTCTCCTCCGTCTGTGGTCCTGGTCCGCTCGGACCAGGACCGCGGCCTGTCACCGGTCAGTGGCGTGCACAGCGCTTCGGGCGGATCCGCCCGAAGCGGGTCAGCAGCAGGCCTCTACCCCTCCGTTTGCACCTTCGGGACCAAGAGCTGAGTCACGATCCGCTGCGGAGGTCGGGAGAACTCGTTGTCGTCCATTTGGGCCTCGGGGTGCACGAGCATGGTGACGGGCTGGCCACAAGAGGCCGGCCCCCGCGCTCCAAAGGGGGAGTACGTGAACGAGTACCAGTCGATGGCGGACTGCCTGGGCTGTTGTGAGGAGTCCGTTCGTCGGGCGGCGGTATTCCCGGCGAGCTGTGAGTCGCCGACCGGCCTGTACGCCGAAGCGGACCACTGGTGCTCACGTTGTTGGGCACACCGGGCCGAGTTCGAACGGTTCCATCTGCTCTACAGCCAGCGGCTGACCCGCTACGTGTCCGTCCGTCTCCGACACTTTCCGTACGACCAGCGGACGGTGGCGACCGAAGACGTGGTGGGTGAGACTGTCGAGGTGCTGTGGCGGGACCGGCACAAGCACCTTGTTCCCGAACGGGTCATGTACTCCATCGCCCGCTGTCTGGTAGCCCGCCGGTTCCCGCCGGGGAAGGAACCCCTCGCCTTGGAGGAGCCGCCCGAAGAGACGGCGGATCCCTTGGAGGATGTCGCGGACCTGGTCACGTTGGAGGGGGAGTTCGCCAAGCTCCCTGAGAAGACCCGCCGTTACCTCTACGAGCACAAGGGTCTCGGCAAGACCGCTGAGGAAGTCGCTGCCGAAGCCGGGGTCGCGAAAGGCACGGTCACGGTCAGTGTCTCGCGCGGACTTCGGGGCCTGCGCGATGCCTTCGAGATCCTCCGGATGGTCCTGGACCTAGTCCGACACATCCTGCCGGTCCTCGTTTTCATGTCGGAGTACGGCAGTAGTTCGGGGTGGTGGAGCTAGGCCGGGTGTCGGTGCCTGGCCCATACGAGAAGGTCTAGAAGTGGCCTAGGAGAGCCATCGGTCGGCGCGGCAGGCCTCGCGTAGGGGTGCACGCGCGCGTGGACCTGCGCAAGTTGCGCAGTCAGGGGGCGGAGTGTCCCGCCTCGCCCGACCGCTGACTGCCGCGACGCCTTCGGTGAAGTCGCAGTGACCGCTGTGCCGCCGCTTGTTCCGGTGGCGGTGCTGGCCTGGTTAAAGCTTGATCTCGAGGTCGATCAGGTCGGTGAGTTCGACTTCGAGGCCGTGGGCGCGGCGGCCGTTGTCGCGGAAGTAGACCTCGCCGAGGGCTTCGGCGGCGATCTGGCGGAGCCGGTCGTCGGTGAGACCGGCGTCCTGGGCCTGGAAGAGACGCGCGGCGTGGCCGGGGGGCAGGGCGAGGGTGAGGTGGCGTACGCGGGCGTCGTCGGTGCTGCCGGGGGCGGCGGTGTAGCCGAACCGGGCGCGGACGTCGATCATGATGCCGCCGGTGGTGGCCGCGGCCTGCTTGGCCTTGGCCCTGATCTGCGGCTGCCAGCGTGCGCGGACCTCGCCCTCAAGCCGGGCGGCGAGCTGCGGCCGGGGGGTTTTGATCTGGTTGTTCACGTACCGCTCGACGGTGCGCTGGCTGATGCCGAGCAGCTCGGCCACCGGCTTCGTCCGGCCGCCGTGCTGCTTGACGAGGTAGCGCATCTGCGCCCCGGCGGACTTCGGGATCGGGCGGGTGAACGCGCCCTGCACCGCCTTGTCGAGTTCTTCCCCGACCGTGACCATCGCCGTGATGCTCCCTATTCTCCGGTGTCCTTGGTGGTGATCTCGCCGGTCTTGATGTAGCGGGCGAGGTTGGCGACGTGGCCGTCGCCGGCGAGCTGTTCGAGCACGTTGGCGCCCCACAGCACGCTCTGGGTGCCCTCGTGCTTGACCATCCCGGGGGAGACGCCGAGCCGGAAGGAGCCGGGCACGGTCTTGCCGTCGGCGTCGTAGGGCAGGACGTGAAGCGGGCTGGGGCCGTCGGCGGCGTACACGGCGCAGTCCGAGAGCACCGCGACCGGATACCGGCCGGTGGCCGCCGCCAGGTGCAGCATCTTGCGGTGCATGTTGATCCGGGCCCGGGAGATGATGGTGGCGCGGATGTCGGGGCGCCAGGTCGGGCGGGCGAGGGCGGGCCAGGCCTGTCCCGGCTTCCAGCCGCCGCCGCGGGCCTTCTCCTGCAGCTTGCCGATGCCGCCCTTGACGGTCATCTTGATGGCGTCCACGACGATTCCCGCCTCCAGGTCACGGCTCTTGTAGCCGTCCATCGCGGTCAGGAACTCGTTGGGGGGCAGCTTCTCGGCGACACCCAGGTCCGCCATGGTGGCGACGTAGGCGTCGCGCAGCCGCTTGTACCAGCCGTCCAGGAACCGGCCGCTTTCGCGGCGCACCCACGCCTGAAGCGGGGTGACGTCGTAGCCGAGTTCGACGGCGTAGGCCACGGTGGGGGTGGCGTACCAGGCCGGGCCCTCGGGGCGCTGGCCGGTCGGTGTGAACGGGCTGGGCAGCAGATCACTGTTGAGGTCGCGCCACTGCTTGCCGACCTTCACTCGGTTCAGGTCGACGTGGGAGAGGTCGACCAGCCACGAGCCGGGCAGTGCCGCATCGAAAGCCGGGCCGGTGACGTGCACCGGCGGGGACGCCAGGCCGACGACGGCGCCGTTGGCGGCCGCGCCGAAGGCGAGGTTGACGTCGATGCCGACCAGGTGGCGCTTCATGCACTCGGCGTCGGTCAGGTCCCGTGCCCAGTCGTAGGCCTCCTCGAACAGCCGCTCGCCGGGGCCGCGCACGTGGAAGCGGGGCAGGTGCGCCAGGACGGGGTGCCCGTCGGTCGCCTCGCACGGCGCCGGATCCATCGGTTCCGTGCCCAGCGAGCCGGGCCGGTGTTCGGTATGCCGCTTACCCTCAGCGTCCGGTGCGCTGGCGCGGGTGGGCGGATTCAGTGCGGTCATCAGCTGCAGCCCGGTGACGGCCGTGGACCCGACCGGGGTCATCACCCGCACCGCATACACGCCCAGCACCCGGGCAAGTTCGGCTGGCTCGAGCTGGGCTGCGTGGCCCCAGGCGCGGTCGTCGAGGGCGTGCCAGGAGGGGATGCACAGCTGCACGCATTGGCGCCGCCTGCCGTGGGCGGGGCGGTAGATCCGCGCCCACGGCCCCAGCCCCCGCTTGGTCAGCTTCCACTCGGCGCGCTGAAGCTGCTTGATGACCTTGTGCCCCTCGGGGAGCCGTCCGGCGAGCCGCTCCTCGTGCGACAGTGTGGCGGGCAGGCCGTAGCGCTCGCACGCCGCCTCGGTGAGCACCAGCAGCGGGTCGCCGTCCTTGCCCGAACCGTGCAGCCGCTCCGCCCCCAACTGCGCCTCGGTCAGCGTCCACTCGACAAGGGCGGCCAGCGTCTTGGCGGGTACGTCGAGGATCAGTCCGCCGACGCCGTAGCCGGTCACCTGCCTGTCGGCGTCCGCGTCGAGGACGAGCAGCGGGCCGTGCGCGTACGCGCTGCCGGGCGCGCGGGTGTTCGCCGGGGCGGCCTTTTTCGCAGCGGAGCGGCGCGAGCCTTGCGGCGCCCGTTCGGCCCGCGGCTGCGACACGGCGGCCGGCGCGCCGACGGCCGCCGGGGGAGCGGTCGGGGGCTGCTCGGCCTCGGCCGCGGCAGCTTCCGCTGTCCCTCCGGCGGGCTGAGGCTGCGCTGCGGGCGCCGCGGTGGTGACGGTCTGCGGCGCCGCGGTGCCCTCCTGCGGGGCGCCGGTGCTTTCGGGGGCGGGGTAGAGCTGCGCGAGCTGCTTGAGCAGGCGTGCGTACGCCTCCCGCTCCGGCGGCCGGGGCTCGGTCCTGCCCGACTCCCAGCCGCCGACGGTCGCCCGGCGCACGTCCAGAGCAGCGGCCACCTCGTCCAGGGTGAGCGCGTGAGCCTGGCGCAGCCGCCTGCGCTCCGCCGGCGGCGGCAGCGGGGACCGGGACGCGACCAGCGCGTCGACCGCGTCGAACAACTCGGACATGGGGACACCTCCGTCTCCCACCCTACCCTGAAACGCTCCTATCACGTACCTGATGCGTACGGATTACGTACATTCAGCGTACCGATGGTGTTCGGGGTGGTAGGGTCCGCGCAGGCCTCTCTGCGATGGCCGCACCGCCTTTCCGGGCCCCGGCCACCGCCCGGAGGTTCTCCGCTTCGGGATCGAGGAAGAGCTGTCATGACTGTGGTGGAACTGCCGCGCCCCGGCCGCCCCGAGCGCTCTCGGCTCTTTCCCGACCAGGCCGAGGCCGTCTCGCGGTTGGCACGGCACCTGCGGCGCGCGGGCACACGGGCGCTGCACGTGTCGGCGACGGGGACCGGTAAGACGCTGGTGTCCATCCGGGTGGCGGACGAACTCGGCGCGCGGCTGGTGCTGTTCGTGGTGCCGACGCTGGATCTGGCGGCGCAGCAGGCACTGGCCTGGCGCCGGGACGGTCACCTGGAGCACATGGTGATCGTCTCCTCCCTGGACACCGCCGGTCGGGACGATCTGGTCGCCGCCCGCGTCATGTCGACCACCGACCCGCACGCGCTGGGCGGGCTGATGTCGGTGGTGGGGGCGGGCGAGGACCAGATCCCGGCATTGACGGTGATCTGCACCTACGACTCCCTGGACAAGATCGAGGAGACCCAGAGCACGGGGTACGCGGTACCGCCGTTCGACCTCGCGGTCATGGACGAGGCGCACCGGATCGCGGGCCGGGCCGACAAGAAGTGGGCCGTCGTCAACGACGCGAAGCGGATCCGCGCGGACCGCCGCCTCTACATGACCGCAACTCCCCGCATTTTCGCCGCTCCCGAGCTGGCGGAGTCCGCCGACATCACCCGCCCGCGCCGCAGCCGCACAGCCGGGCCGGACACGGACGTGGACGCGTTCGCCAACTCCATGGACAACGAGCAGGTGTACGGCAAGAAGGTCTTCGACTACCCGCTCGCGCAGGCGGTGGAGGACGGCCGGGCGGCGGACTACCGCATCGTGGTGCCCACCCTCACCGACGCCGACCTGCGCCGCCGCCTGAACCTGACCGCCCCCGCCACCACCCTTGGCGGCGACAGCGGTGGTGAGGAGCTGGACAGCGCGCTGCGCACCACCGCCCTGCACCTGGCCGTCCTGCGCGCCATGACCGAACACGGCCTGAAGAAGGTCCTGGTCTACTTCAACCTGGTCTCCGACGCCCGCCGCTTCGCCCGCGAACTGCCCCACACTCTGCGCCTGCTGGCCCGGACCGACCCCGACCTCGCGCCCGGCGTCGACCCGCAGCTGTTCTTCGCCCATGGCGAGCACACCCCCGAGCAACGCGCCGGCATCTTCGCCGGCTTCGCGGCCGCCGACTGCGCGATCCTGGCCAACTCCCGCCTGATCGCCGAAGGCGTCGACATCCCCAGCGTGGATGCCATCGTCTTCGCCGACCCCACCCGCAGTGTCATCCGCTGCGTCCAGGCCCTCGGCCGCGCCCTGCGCCTGGACGTGTCCGGCAAGACCGCCAGCCTCATCGTCCCCGTCTACGTCCCGCCCGGCGCCGACGGCGAGAACATCCTCGGTACCGCCTACGAACCCGTATGGGCGATCGCCTGCGCGCTGGCCAGTCACGACCACCGCATCCTCGAGCGCCTGCCCGACAAGGCCAACCGCCTCCCCAGGGAGACCAGTCAGGTCATCGAACGCCGCTGGCACTTCGACTTCACCGTGCACCCCGAGCGCATCGCCCGCGCCATGGACCTGGCCTCCTTCGACCCCCGTGACCCGGCCGTCTCCCGCTCCCGCCGCCTCGGGCTCGCCGCCGCCCAGTCCTACCGCGACCAGTACGGCCACCTCGACGTGCCCGCCGACTACGCCGACCCCACCGGCTACACCCTGGGCACCTTCATCACCACCATGCGCGACGCTGCGAAGGCCGGCCGCCTGGAAGCGGACTGGATCGCCGAACTCGACGCGCTCGGCATGATCTGGGACAAGCACGACGCCGCCTGGCGCTCCCGCCTCGCCGCCGCAGCCGACTACCAGCGCGCGCACGGCCACCTCGCCGCTCCCGCCACCATCCCCGTCGGCGCGTGGCTGGCCGAGCAGCGCCACCTCGCAGCCAAGAACACGCTCGATCAGGCCCGCGTCGACGCCCTGACTGCCCTCGCCCCCGACTGGCGCCTGCCGCACGGCGCGGACTGGCACCGCAAATACCACCTGCTGCGCGCCCACCTCGCCGACGGCGCCGACCCGGCCACGCTCACCTCAGGCACCCTCCTGGCCGGGGTGAAGATCGGCTCCTGGCTGCACCGCCAGCTCACCACCTGGCACACCCTCCACCCCGGCCAGCACCACTTGTTGACCTCCCTCGGCCTGACCCCCGAGAGCAACCCCATCGCCCCGGCCCGCCGCACCCGCCGCACCTTCGAACAGACCGTCCAGCTCCTGGAACTCTTCCTCCACCGCGAGGGCCGCGCCCCCGCCGCCCGCGAGAGCATCCGCGTCGACGGCGACACCGTCAAGATCGGCGCCTGGCTCGCCAAGGCCCGCACCAAGCACCGCACCGGCCAACTCCCCGACGAGCACGTCCGCCTGGTCGCCGCACTGTTCGACGGCGACTGGATGGCCGAAGACACTGCCCCCGCCGTCCTTGCGTAGGTGCTTGCCTGCGTCGTCTGCCGGGAGCGGCCAGGCGTGGAGGACCCTGTTACGCGTTCTCGGGCTCGGTGCCGGGGGCGGTGGTGTTCACCCATTGCTGTGCGGCGGCCAGGTTCTGGGCGGTGCCGGTCATCTCGTAGGTGAAGCCGTTCCAGGCGAGCAGGGCCCGGGGCTGGTCCGGGTGGACGTGGCCGGCGCCGCCGTGAAGTGGGCGCTGTTTGCGCCAGACGTCCATGGGCGGGCGTCGGCGGCGTTCGTATGCGGCGAGGGGGTTGCCGGGGTCGATGCCTGCCACGGCGCGGGACGGCTGGTCCGGTGGGCCCTCTCTGCGGTGCTTACCCATGAAGTTGATGGTGCCAGGCGGCGGTCGCGGCCGCCCGGACAGCGGCCGACAGGCGTGCCTGGGCGCGGACATCCTCCATGGCCGTGGTGCCACAGGCGGGCGGCGTCCGGCAGGCCGGCTTTCGCCGCGGTTTCGCCGGCCCGCTCCCGGGGGTGCGGAGTGTGGTGTTTGCGCCACTCTGGGCGGCCCATACGGTACTGGTCAGGACCCGTGCGGTGGGCGGATTCTTGCCTCTGCGGGAGCTGACCTGCTTCCGTTTCTCCGAGCAGGGAAGGGTTGAGCACATGGCGACAGCGGCCGCTCAGACACCGTGGGCGATGCGACTGGTCACCGACCGGCTGCCGGTCACCCCGCCGCCGTACGCGGCGGTGGTGCTGGATGGCGCTACGCAGAGGGCCCGCTACACCGACGCTGGGGGCCGCGTGGTGGAGATGGGCAAGCACGGCACCTCGAGGACCACTGGTACGGCGTCGACCTCGGGCGGCGGTGACGGGCAGAGTCCGCAGCCGCAGACGCAGGACGACAACACCACCGACTACGAGTCGGACTGACCCGGTGGCCTCCACCGTCCTGGTCTTAACCGCCCTGGAGGACGTCACCGCGGACCGGGTCATCGCCGTGCTGAACGAGCGGGAGGTGCCCGTGGTCCGTGTCGACCCCGCCGACATCGGGCCCGGCCTGGGTTTCGGTTTTGCGATCGGGCCGGGCCGCCCGGCCTGGGCGGGGCGGCTGTGTACGGGCAGCCGGGAGGTGGAGGTGGGGGAGGTGACGGCGGTGTACTACCGCCGCCCCACCCCGTACGCCGCCCGGTTCGCTCATCTGCCGCCACAGCCACGGGACTTCGCAGCCGCCGAGGCCCGGCACGGGCTGGGCGGCGTACTGAACCACCTGTCCCACGCCCGGTACGTGAATCATCCGGCGGCGGTGACGGCGGCAGACTTCAAGCCCGCCCAGCTGCAGCGTTTCGCCGAGCTGGGACTGCAGATCCCGCCGACGCTGGTCACCAACGACCCGGTGGCTGCGCGGAAGTTCGCCGCCGAGCACGGCCGCATCATCTACAAGACGTTCCGGGGCCTGCCCCGGGGCGAGGACGGGCACACCGGCGCGATCTGGGCCCAGCGCGTGGACGCCGACACCTTCGACGACACCCTCGCGGTGACCGCCCACCAGTTCCAGGCCGAGATCCCCAAGACCGGCGACGTACGGGTCACTGTGGTCGGGCAGCAGATATTCGCCCAGCGGATCGCCGCTCCGGACGGCGCGCTGGACTGGCGCCGCGGCGACTGGGACGAACTGATCCACGCCCCCATCGCCGTCCCCGGCCCGATCGAGGCTGCCCTGCACAGCTATCTGGCCTCCTTCGGCCTGGTCTTCGGCTGCTTCGACTTCGCCCTCACCGGTGACGGCGACGAGCCCGGCGACTGGTGGGCGATCGAGTGCAATCCGAACGGACAGTGGGGCTGGCTCCCGGACGCGCCCGCCATCACCACCGCGTTCGCCGACATCCTCACGCGACAAGGAGACCGGGCGCCATGAACAGGCCGGCCGACCTCGAGACCGACGCCGCAAGGCTGCGCGCAGCACTGGCCAGTACCGTCGCGGACAGCGGCGTCCTTGCCGATCCCGGCTGGCGGGCGGCAACCGCCGCGGTGTCCCGGCACCGGTTCGTGCCCGGCTTCTACCTGCCCGCCGACGAGCGCGACGATCGCGGGCTGACGGTGTGGGAACCGGTCACCGCCGAACTCGACCAGGACCGGTGGCTCGCCGCCGCATACTCCGATGCCACCCTCATCACACAGTTCGACGGTGAGGAACCCGACTGGAAGAACCCCCAGGTGCGGCACGGCGGGGCACCGACCTCCTCCTCCACCCTGCCCTCCCTGGTCGTGCGGATGTGGGCCGACGCCGACGTGCACGAGGGCCACACGGTCCTGGAGATCGGCACCGGCACCGGCTACTCCACCGCGCTGGCCTGCGAACGCCTCGGATCGGCCGGCGTCACCTCGGTCGAAGTCGACCCCTACCGCCTGGAGCAGGCCGCGAACGCCCTGTACGCCTGCGGATACACCCCGACCCTGGCGGTGGCGGACGGCCTGTACGGCTACTGGCCCGAAGCACCCTTCGACCGGATCGTCGCCGCCTGCTCCTTCCGCACCGTCCCGCCCGCCCTGATCGCACAGACCCGGCCCGGCGGGAAGATCCTGCTCACTCTCTCCGGCTGGCTTTACGGCTACGCCCGCGTCCTGCTCACCGTCACCGGCGACGGCACCGCCGAGGGACAGCTCCTGGGCGGCACCGTCTCCTTCATGTCCGCCCGCACCCACGCCGCACCCGCGTTCGGCAACCCTGCCCACTGGGCCGCAGACCTCCCGGGCAAGGGCCGGGCGGCCCGGCACAGCCCCGACCGGATCACCGCCGCGACCGAGGAGGCGTTCCACCTGCGCTTCCTCGCCCAGTGCGCCGTTCCCGCCGCGCAGATGACAGCCGTCGGCGAGATGGTGCACCTGGTCGACGTCGTCACCGGATCTGCCGCCGCCCTCACCTTCGCAGACGGCGGTTGGCAGGTGCGTGAGAGCGGAGAGGTGAGGCTGTGGAGCCTCATCGAGGAGGTCCTGGACGCCTACGACGCCGCCGACGCCCCTGGGCCGCAGACCTTCGCGCTGCACGTCAATGGCACCAGCCAGTACCTGGCACACCTGCAGCTGCCCGGTCTGCCGCTGCCCAGCCCCTGACCCGGCTTGACCCCCAGCGTCCGGTGTCCGGGCTGGGAAGGCGCCAGCCGTCCCCGGCCGCCGGTCTCCGCGACGACGGCGACGGCGAGCTCTGCTTGCCGTCGGACGGTTGAAGCAGGGGGCGGCCGGGACCAAGGGCCGTCACTGGTCCGGGGCGCCTCCGCCTTCGTGGTGGCTGCCGGGCTGGGCACCGGGCGGCGGGGGCCCAGGCTGGTAGGAGGCATGGATGCCCGCCACCGCCTTCTGCCAAGCCGCCTGGGCGGCAGATCCGTCGCCTGGCTGCCGGGCCAGGTGCCGGTAGTGCGGGTGCGGTATCCCACTGCCGGTGGTGATCAGGGCTGCCAGCGGCTGCCCGGCACGGGTGGGGGCACAGGCCGCCTTCAGGACCCGGCGTTGCTGCTCCTCGTTCAGCTCTCGCAGCCCCTTGACCTGCGTGCACAACAGCTCGAAGGAGATGGTCTTGCCGAGCCGGGCGGCGTGTTCGAGGACGTCGCGTGCGCCGTCCGCGATCAGGTTGAGCCGGGAAGGATGGGTGGTGGGGATGCCCTCGCGGCGCGTGTGTTTCGGCTTGCGCTTCGCCTCTGGCGCGGGCTCCTGCCCGGCAGCGGGGGGCAGCGACGGCGCCGGCAGCGCCTTGCCTCTTCCGGGCGCCGCCTGTGCGATGCCGTTCTTCCAGACGGTGATCTGCTTGCGCTGCCGTGCGGTCAGCCAGGGATCGGCCTGGCGTGCCTTGACCTCCAGCTGGGCGACTAGGCGCTGCTGCTCGCCAGGGAAGAAGTGGCCGCGGCGCCGGTCGAGGGCGTCCAGCAGGTCGGCGACTGCCTCGGCCGCGCGCCGTGCCTCGCCGGCCGCCGCGGAGCCTGTCCTCGCCGGCCGGGGCTCGGGCCGTGACAGCCGTCTGCGTGGGGAGCTTGCGGGTGGCGCGCTGACGCCCACACCGCGCTCCTTGCGCAGCAGCAGGTCGGTGGCGCGGCGCAGCAGCTCGTTCTCCACCGCGCTCGCGCCGCCACGCACGGCGGCCTCCGCGCGGGTGAGACAGTGGCGCAGCTCGCGCACTGACTGGTCTGTTTCGACGGCCTGCTGCAGGGCGGCGAAGGCCTCCGCGCGGTCGTCGTGCGTCTGAACAGCGGCCACCGGCCGGGCCGCAGGCGCAGGCTTGGCCGGTGCGGCGCGGGGCGGGACGATGCCGAGGGGGCGGACGGTGCCGCGCAGCCGTCGTACTTCCTCCACGGCCGGGGTGGACAGCCCCCATGGCATGAGGCGGCATTCGTCCAGGTGGAACCACTGGGTGCCGTCGTGGGGCTGGGTGCCGACCAGGACGCGGCGGCCGCTGGCGTCGGTGTCGCATCGGATGCGCAGCACATAGCCGTCGATGGTCAGCCGGTGCGGGTCGTGCGCGACCTGCGTGCCGAGCAGCAGCTGCGTGCCGTCCACGGCCGCGGGCAGTGTGGCCTGCGTATCGAGCAGCACCCGCAGGCATCCGTGGCCGCCCGGTTCGAAGAGCACCTCCCCGCCGACCCGGTCGACGTTGTCCGGGATGCTCGTGCGGGCGGTGACGGACTGACTGGCCAGCCAGGCCAGGATCTGCTGCTTGATGTAGAGGTGGTCGGCGCTGGCGACACCCACTGCAGCCCGGTGGCACGGGCCCCGTCCGGGGTCGGGGATGTGGGCGAAGTGGCAGACCCGGTCCTCGTATGTCTTGATCGTCAGACGGCCTCCGCACCCGCCCAGCCACCGTCCGCACCAGAAGGTGTCCGCCGCGTGCGAGTGGCGGAACAGCGCCACCTCGCCGGCCTGTATGGGCAGCACGACGGGTATCTCCGACTCGGTATGGCCGATCACCGCCGTCTGCACCAAGCGCTGGTCCCGCGGCACGCCACCTCCCGGCTCTGGACGGTCTGCTGCCCCCTCAAGTGTCCTACGCCGGCCTGCGGTTGGAGAGCCAGTGCCACACCCCAACTCTATTGCGTGTAGCGCAGTTTTTTGCGATTGTCGTAATCATGGATCTGATTGAGGACATTGCAGCCATCCACATCCCCCTGCCGACACCCGGGAGCGTGACCCCCGAGGACTGCTTCCCCGACGCCCTGGACCAGGCGCTCAAAGACCGCCAGGAGTACGCCGGGAGTCTCGAGGCCATGTGCGACGACCTGGAAGAAGACCCCCTGCTGGTGGCCCTCGGCAACGCCCGCGCCCGCAAGGAGGCCGCCGAGACGGAGATCCGCCAACTCCTCGCCTATGCGCGCGAGTTCCACGGTGACCGCCCCTACAAGCTCGAACCGCTTGCCGAGGCCAGCGCCATGTCCGTCTCCGGCATCCGCACCGCCTACAAGACCAGCGAACTCGACGCCGTCACCCTGCAGGTCGGCAGGAACCCCGACAGCCGCCGCACCCGGCTCCCGGCCGACAAAGACCGCTCATGACCGGCGAGCCTTCCGTCTCCGCGCCGGGTCAAGGCTGCACCTGCCCGCATCCGTGGCACAGCCTGACCACAGTCATCGAGGGCATCACCCATGGGGTCGTGCCCGCGCCCGCGCACACCCCCGCCCTCTACCTCGCCCATTGCACCGGATGCGGCGCCCTCTACACCGGCCCATGGAAACGCCTCAACTCCTTCTTCCACGCCGCCTGAGAAGGCCCAACCGCGGTCAAAGGGGTGCGCCGCCGCTTGACGAGCGGCTGCGGCGGCGACCAGGCGGAGGAGGAGTGGCATGCCGGCCCTGTTCCCGACCCGACGACCTGGCGCTGACGGCAGGCGGGGTGAGGCATCGGTACAGGACCGGTTGCGGCCAACCAGGGCACACGCCGGCTTGCGACCGCAGGCAAGGCCCCGCCCGCGGTCGCAACGGTACGCAGGCCCACGTCAGCGGCCAGCGGGGTTTCCCACCTCGTCCACCAGCTCGGCATCGTCATCGCTGTCACCGTCGGCCTTCATCACACTGATAGCGAGCACACGCCGCGCGGCGGCCATGGCAATGGAGGCTGTGGGATGCGCAGCAGACCCGCAGAGCGTGGCGAGGCCCTCGCCGAAGTCGGAGCCGCGCATGTCGGCCATCCCGTCGGTGTACAGCATCAGCCGGTCGAAGCGACCAGCCGCAGAACTGGTGCCTTCATGTGCTGTTGAACTTGCGTCACACGCGCGCGCGGCGACGCCCAGCACATGCCAGGCGCCGCTCCAGCTCTCCGGGCCGGCACCGTCCTGACTGTCCCGCTCCTGTGGCAAACGCAACCAGTGCCTGATCCCAGAGCCGTTCTCGCACTCCAAGACCAGCACGATGGTGTGGGTGAACGACAGTGGCCCTCGTGACAGCTTTTCGAGAGCTCTGCGTCCCGGCCGCGTGGGCAGCCTGCGTGCAGATCCATCGACGGCGTCCCGGAACATGCCGTCGGCCACCGTAGGGCGGATGCACTCCGCGAGCGTCAGAGTCTCCTCCATGTGCCGGTAGAAGAAGTCCCACCCGAGCTGGGTGTCCGCTCTGTTCGGGCCACCGACGCGCCGCTGTGCCCTGCTGCGGATCTGAGCGGCCCCCTCCTGTGCCTCGTCGATGATCAGTAGCGCCTCCTCCTGAGCCTTGGCCAGCATCTCGCGGGCGCCACGCCGGGCCCTCTCATCAATCTCCGCGACCTCCGACCGGACACGCTCAGACACCTGCCGCGCCTCGGCCAGCAACTCCGCAACCTTCTTGCGGTCCTGCTTGGTCTCCAGCACGATCTCCGCGCAGGCAGCCGCCGTGTTTTCAGCCTGCCGCCGCGCCTCGGCGAGGATCGCATCGGCCTCGCGCTGAGCCTGCGCGGTGATCCGCTCGGCCTGCCGCCGGGCAGCTGCCGCCATCCCGGCGTACAGGTTCTCCATCACCGGGTCCCACACCTGGTCGCCCTTGAACCGGTGGTTGCCGTCGACCACGCGCATGGCAGGAGGCGACGGGATCGTCTGGCAGGGCACGGCGTCTGCAGCGGTCTGGGCGCCGCCGAGGGCGGCCAGGTCCGCGAATCCGTCGAGCGTCTGCCGCAGGGCGATTTCTTCAAGGGTCTGTGCGGCGCCGGGGATGTGGTGGCCGGCGGCCACTCGAAGCCACCGCCGTGCCGCCTCGTAGTCGCCGCGGTCGAGGTACTCCTGGCCCAGGGCGTACGCCTCGTGCCCGAGCGCCACCTCCTCGGCCTGTGTCTGCAGCCGGGCACGCTCGTCCGGGCTGTGGCTCTTCAAGCGGTTCATGACCGCGGCGAAGCCCTCCGCCTTCTCGGCGGCACTCAGCGTGGGCTCCTGCCGCATACCGTCCTCGTGCTCCCAGGGGGTCACCCGCGCACCTCCTTCGCCATCCCGGCGCTCCTGTAGGCGTCCATGCCCGGCGCCTGCCGCAGGGCTTCCCGCGCCTTATCCAAGATCTTCTTCATGTTGTGGACGCTCTCGCCGAGTACATCCGCACACTCGGCGACCGACAGATCGGCCCCGTACTTCAGCAGCAGAGCCTGCCGTTCCCGCTCGGTCAATGTGTCCAGCGCCTTGCGAAGATCATGGCGCCGCTCCACGGCCGCGAAAACATCGCCGTCCGTCCCGCCGACAAGTTCCTCAAGATCGCTCGGTTCGATCGTCAGCAACCGTCCCCGCCGACGCAGGTAGTCGTACAGACGACATTTGGCGATCCGATACAGCATCCCAATCGGCTCGGCTTGGTCCGGGT
The DNA here is from genome assembly GCF_040630895.1 of Streptomyces sp. NPDC005728. Taxonomy (NCBI): domain Bacteria; kingdom Bacillati; phylum Actinomycetota; class Actinomycetes; order Kitasatosporales; family Streptomycetaceae; genus Streptomyces; species Streptomyces sp. NPDC005728. The sequence continues at coordinate 2,476 of NZ_JBEXYL010000088.1, read as the reverse complement.
GCTCCTGCCACCAGGTGAAGAACTGCTCGAAAACAAGATCGGCTAATTCCCGGGCATCGTCCCGGCTCGTCCTGCTCGACATGAAGCCGAACAGCTTGTCGACATGCGAGTGGTAGAACTCGCCGAACTCCGCCTCGCTGAGCACCACAGGAGCGGCCCCTGCCGTCCCGGGGGGCCCGGCCATACCAAGGCCGGGCCCCACCATGCCTGACTGATCCTGCAGGGTCACCGGCGCCGCCTCGCCGCGACCGTACGCCCGGTCAGCGGCGCCGCGACCTCGACGGGTGCCTCACGGGCTGCCACGTCCGAAGCAGTGCCCGTGAGCGACCAGACGCCGGCCGCACCGCCGTGGTGCACCTGCACCTCACGGCCTCCCTCGGCGACCCCGCTCACCATCTCGGCCAGCAGCTCCTGCTCACGCTCCCGACGCCGCTCCCGGGCCAGCTGCACCCGCCTCCACTCGCGCGCCCCGATCGCGACCACCGCGATCAGAGCGGCACCCACCCCCTCAGGCACCAGCATCCCCTGCACCCTCTCCACCGCCCCGTTCCTCGTCGAACTCGCCTGTCACCCCCTACATCGCGTGAGCGCCCCAAGGCGGGTACCGAATCCTTCAAGATCTTTTAGCCGGACCGTTCACCAGGGCCGTCGTCCCCACAACCGTCCGCCTCCGGCACGCCGTTCGCCAGTTCGCGCAGGGTGAGGATCCACGTCTCGCCGAAGCCGACGGCTCCCGTCTCGTCGCCGGGGATGTGGAAGATGGCCGGGTCCTGCGCGAGCTGCTCCATCAGCGTCTCGTACAGGTTGTCGAAGAACGGCTCGAGGCAGGCCCCCAGGGACTCGGCGAACTGCCTGGGGGAGGGGCTGATGGCGATGACGTGGTCCAGGACCGGGAACATGCCCCATTCGTCGATCCGTTGCCGCAGCGCGGCCTGTGCCGGCGTGTCCGGCATCAGCAGCCCGTGCATCACGTACAACCCGTAGAACCCGCTCAGGCCGACCAGCACTGTCCGCGCCCGCACCAGCTCCTCATCACTGGTTAGTTTCACCGGCCCCACCATGTCCGCATGCTGCTGGAGCAGCCCCCAGTCCACTGGCGGCCCCTCACCGCGCTCGGCCGCACCCAGCATCTGCGCCCAGTCCTCGACCGTCAGCCCGAACATGCCGAACGCGGCGAACGCCTCGGCCAGCGCCTCCGCCCCGACCTCCTGCGCTCCCAGGCCGATCGCGGCGGCCAGGTGCACCATGCTCCTGGAGCCCGGCCCCTCCGCCTCGACCGGCACGTCCTCACCGGCTTCGAGCGCCGCCCGCACCAGGGCGGGATTCCCCGCCCCGCGGTAGGGCCCCGTGAGCCGGCCGGCGAGCGCATACAGCGCATCCTGCCCCTCCTCACCCGCCCCGGCAGCGCTTCGTGCAAACTCCACCAGCCGATGCGACACCGACCTTTCCAGCACCCACACAAGGGCCTGACGCACGGCGCCGATCGGGGGCTCGGGCACCTGAACCGCCCCCGGCTGCACAGGCGGCATGCCGGCCTCAGCGAACCACTCCAGCACCGCCAGCCGACGATCCCGCCCCTGCCGAAGATGCCGCGCCAGCGCAGCCGCGCTCTCCACCACCACCGGATCGACCGCGTCCACCACCGACCCCCGGCCACGCCCGAGCCCCCGCCGCCGATGCCGCGGCAACAACCCCGCCCGCCGCCAGCTCTCCAACTGGCTCACCGTCACCACCACCTCCCGCGAAGCGAGTTCACGCACCACCTGCAGATCAGCCGGACTCGGCGCTCCTCGTGCCATGCCCACCATTACAACCCCGAGAAGTGCTATTTCCGGCGGAATTCCGCCTCTGGCTCACTGGTCTCCAGCACCACCCAGCAACCCGCCAACTCCAAGGAACCCGCCCGACCATGACCCCAGAGCACCGAACCCGCGCCCGCACCAGGACAGCCACCGCCCTCACCACCGTGCTCCTCACCATCACCATCGCAGGCGCTCTCCACCACCTCGGCCACCTGGAGAGCCTTCTGATCGCTCTCACAGCCGCGCTCGGCGCCATCACCGCCACCCTCGCCCTGGCCGCAGCCTTCGCCCCCACCACCGCCACCCGCACAGCAGCCCGCAACACCCTCGACCTCCTGCTGCGCCTGGTGCCCTGGTACACACCCCGAAGCTGACAGCAAGGGCAGGAGAACAACCTGGATGTCTGTGCAGCGAAGCGGAACTGACATCACCTCACCCATCCGAATCTCCAGCCCGGAGGCACACTCCCCGAATCCGGATTCACCGAAAGTTCTGCACGAAGGCAACACCCACCCCTGGCTCCCTTGCAGCCAGCCGCCCGCGAAGCGGGCCGGGTCCTGGAGCGCAGCGGACGGACCCTCAAGGCCCCGGGAACCGTTAGAACGTAAGAGCACACGACTGAACTCAAGTCACACTAGTATTCATCTCTTAAGCCGTCTTAAGCTTGAAAAAAT
>NZ_JBEXYL010000087.1:0-32022 GCF_040630895.1 Streptomyces sp. NPDC005728 | reverse complement strand
GGCTCGACGTAGGTGGCGTCGGCGATCTCCGGGTCCGTCATGATCGTCGCCGGATTGGAGTTGACCAGGACCACCCGCAGACCCTCGGCCCGCAGGATCCGGCACGCCTGAGTGCCGAAGTGGTCGGCCATGGCGGCCCCGCCGTCGGCGACGGGGCCGGAGCCGATGACCAGGACGGACCGGAAGCCCGGGTGCTCAGGCACGAGGCCGGGCCCAATAGGTCCGGGCTTCCGGGCGGAGCGCGCGGTCAAGGGGGTCGCGCACCAGCCGCGTGACGAGGCCGACGGGGACGAGGACGAACAGGTAGGTCACGGCGAGCAGCACGAAGACACAGGCGCGGCGGAGCGCATCCATGGTGAGGCCCTCTCGAAGTGGGAAGTTCAGTCCAGCGGGATCAGTTCGCGCCAGTTGTCGTTCTCCGACCAGGCGGGCTGCTCGGCCTTCTCGATCAGGAAGCCGCCGATGGCCAGCGTGTCGATGTTCGTCCGCATGAAGCAGCGGTAGGCGTCCTCGGGCGTCGCCACGATGGGCTCGCCCCGCACGTTGAACGACGTGTTGACGAGGACCGGGCATCCGGTCAGTCGGTCGAACTCGGTGAGCAGCCGGTGGAAGACGGGGTCGTGCTCCGCGCTCACGGTCTGCACCCGCGCCGAGTGGTCGACATGGGTGACGGCGGGAATCGTGGAACGGGCGACCTTGAGCAGGTCCAGGCCGTCGACCTGCGCGGAGGTCCCCGTGGCCAGCTGCTGCTGCGCGGCGATCCGCGCGACGATCAGCATGTACGGACTCGGCTGATTCAGCTCGAAGTACTCCGCTGCCCGTTCGGCCGCAACCGCGGGGGCGAAGGGCCGGAACGACTCCCGGAACTTGATCTTCTGGTTCATCGCGGACTGCATCGCCGGATCGCGCGGGTCACCCAGGATCGACCGGGCGCCGAGCGCACGGGGACCGAACTCCATACGGCCCTGGAACCAGGCCACGACCTTCCCCTCCGCGAGCTGCTCCGCCACCGCGCGGGTGATCTGCTCCGGGCCGAGGCGGCGGTGGGGAATGGCAGAGGCGTCGAGGTATGTCTGGACGTCCTCGTCGTCGAAGCCGGGGCCCAGCCGCGACGAGCGCATCGCGTCGCCGCCCGACCGGACGTGGGTCCGGGCCCGGGCGGGTCCCCGCTGCGCGAGGAGGGCCGCCCCGAGGGCCCCGCCCGCGTCACCGGCCGCGGGCTGGACCCACAGCTCATCGAAGATCCCCGCCTCGGCGATCCTTCCGTTCGCGACGCAGTTGAGCGCCACACCGCCGGCCATGCACAGGTGTCGTTCGCCGGTGAGACGGCGCGCCGTGCGTGCCAGCCTGAGCATGATCTCCTCGGTGACGGCCTGCACCGACGCGGCCAGGTCGAACTCCCGCTGGGTGAGCGGGCTCTCGGGTTCGCGGCGCGGTCCGCCGAACAGCTCCTCGAAGGCACGGCCCGTCATCACCTGGCCGTACAGGAACGCGAAGAAGCGCATGTCGAGGCGGAACGAACCGTCCTCCTTCACGTCGACGAGCCGTTCCCGGATCAGCGGGGCGTAGACGGGCCGCCCGTAGGGGGCGAGCCCCATGAGCTTGTACTCGCCCGAGTCGACCTTGAAGCCGCAGAAGTAGGTGAACGCCGAGTAGAGCATGCCGAGGGAGTGTGGGAAGGACAGCTCGGCGACGGGCACCACGTTCCCGTCCACGCCGTGCCAGACCGACGTCGTCGTCCACTCGCCCACACCGTCCACGCACAACACGGCCGCGGACTCGTACGGGCTGGGCAGATAGGCCGACGCGGCGTGCGACTCGTGGTGCCCGAAGGCCCTGACCTCGGGCAGGGGGCCGGACGTCAGGTCCCGGAGGCGGTCCCGCACCGTGTTCAGCGCGCGCCGCTTCCAGCTCAGCCAGCCGGGCATCACCTCCCGGAACGAGCTCCAGGAACGGGGAGCCGTGCCGAGGTACGTCGCCATGACACGCCGGAACTTGAGGTCCGGGCGTTCGTAGTACGCGACGGCGTCGAGGTCGGCGATGCCGATCCCCGCCTCGTCCAGGCAATAACGTAGGGCGAGTTCGGGGAAGGACGGGTCGTGACGACGCCGGCTGAAGCGTTCCTCCTGGGCGGCGGCGAGGATCCCGCCCGGGCCGACGAGGACGGCCGCGCTGTCGTGGTAGTAGGCGGACAGGCCCAGAACGGTGGAGACCGGGGCTTCGGAGGCCATGGGCTCAGCTCCTCGGTTTCAGAGGGAGGCGCGCGCGAGGCGGGCGGCGGACGGGGAACGGCGCCGGGCACGCAGCGCGGCGTACATCACGGCGGACCGCCCCGCGGGCGGGTTGAGGGAGCGATGGCCGATCCGTATGCGCTCCCACGCTTCGGCCTCCCCGCCGGGCCCGGACACCGCGGGCAGGTCGGCGAGGTAGCTGTCGATCGCGTCGGCCGCCCACGCCGAGTGCCCGGTGGCCACGTTGTCGATGGTGTTGTGCAGATCGACGAACTGGGTGCTGAAGCCGTGGTGTCGCAGAGCCACGCGCGCGTCGCGGTAACTGCCCCCGACCCCGGACAGCTCCATCGCCAGATTGAGGCCGAGGATCTCCGGCATGAACTCCTCGGGGAACCGCGAGACGCTGAGCCAGAACACCGGCATGGCGAAGGACTCGTCCCGCAGGGTGCTCCAGGTGGTGAACTCGGGCGACGCGGTGGGCGGCAGGTCGATGTCCATCTGGCGCAGCAGAGCACGGTAGATGCGCGGATGGTTGAGGTCCCGCTCGCCGTTGCCGAGTTCGTCCCAGTAGGTGCGGAAGAGGAAGTGGCCGACGCGGGAGGAGGCGAGCCGGTAGTCGGTGAAGCCCTGCAACCAGCCGCCGTCGATCATGATGAGCGGCGCCAACTGGAGCGTGGAGTCCACCAGTTCCGCGCGGCTCGGCAGGGCGACCTGGCTCGCTTCGAAGCCCTCCGCGTGCTGGTCGTGCGCGCGGGCGAGCCACGCGCGGAGCCCGTTGTCGCGGTCCCAGGAGACCGGCAGCCCACCGTTCGACGCGCGGTTCATGGCGTACCGGGAGCGCGCCAGCCAGCGCGTCGCGTAGGCGTACGCGAAGTCCCGTACGCCGGGGGCGTCGGACCGGCTCAGGAGCGGCAGGTAGGCGGCGCGCGCCGTCCGGGGCGTCAGCGAGGGCCTGCGCGCCGTGACCGCGGGCTGCCGGCCCGGCTGCGCCGTCCCGTCGGCCGCCACCCGGGTTGCCACGCTCCCCTGGGCGGGCCAGTCGGCCTGCACCCGGTGCAGCTCATCGTGGGGGTCGTCGCCGGTACCTGGCACGGGGTGCAGCACGGAGCCCGGTTCGGGCAGCAGCCGGATCCAGCGCCGCAGGACGGCGAGATCCTCCTCGGTGAAGATGCGGAACATGGGCCCCTTCGGACCGATGAGCCGCCCCAGCAGTGGGCTGTTCTCGGGCTTCCCGGGGCGTACGAGGCGGCTGCGGGCCAGTGCGGCCAGGAACGGTGTCGGCCCGGCGTCCACATCGGCGAACCACTCGGACAGCGGGCGCCCTTCGAGCCGGAAACCGGAGTGGTAGACCGCCGCCTGACGGGCCCGCGTATGGATCAGCCGCCAGACCCCGTAGTCGGGGTGCAGGGAGAGCGCGGTCTCGCGGTACAGCCGCTCACTCCACGCACGTACTTCCTGGAGGGCCCAGCGGAAACCCGCGAGCACCCGGCCGGCCGCGTTGTCCGCCCGCGCGGGGCCCGGTCCGGCCTCCGCGGCCAGGTGCGCACGCACGGCGGCCCACGACAGGACGCGGCCGGTGGACCGCGCACCGGGCCGCAGCCCGCCCAGGTCGAGAGCCCCGGTCACGTCTTTCGAGGCGTCCGAGGCGCGCAGGGCGGAGGCCAGCGGGGGCAGCACGCCGACATGGCGCAGGCACAGGTCCGCGCCGAGCAACTGCGATCGGTAGGTGTCGGGGAGGCGGCTCATCATCAGCAGCAGGGCCGGCAGCCGGAAGCTGAAGCCGTCGATGTACTCACTGCCCGCGAGACGCACGCCGGGCTGTTCCTCCGCGACGCCGTGCCGCCTCAGCAGCTCGCGGTAGTCGGTGCCACGGTCGGACAGCGGCATGCCGACGCCCACATCCGTGGCGTACAGCGTCAGGCTCCGCAGGACGGGTTCGGTCTCGGAGTTGCCGGGGCTCGACAGCCACTGCAGCCAGGCCCCCGCGCTCAGCGCGAAGGGGGCGCAGTTGCGCAGGACCCGGCGGACCGCTTCCTCTCGTTCGTCCGTCGCGGGGCCGGCCACGGCCGGGAACACGTCGGTGAAGCGGTCCGCTTCCGCCGCGCTCCATCGAGTGGCTTCCTCGGTCAGCGCCGACAGTTCCTCCTCGGCGCTTTCGGGGTCACCGTACGCGTCGGTGGCGGGAAGGACCTGGACGTCCTGCGGCGTGAGCCGGGAGAGGGCGTCGGGGGAGAGGGCACGCAGATAGAGCGTTCGGTAGCGGGAGGACATGAAGCGGCACCTTCCCTCAGAACATCGGGTAGATGGAGTTGTCCTTGCGCCGTCGCCGGTTCTTGCGGAATTTGAACAGCGCGAAGAGCTTTCGGAACATGCTGGTCACCTCACAGTGGGAGGACGGGGGCACGCCGGGGTGCGGCAGGTCGTGCTCAGCCCAGGGTGAATTCGTTCCGCAGGATGTCGGTCACGACGCGACTGCCCTCGTCCGTGTGGTGCGTCTGATCGACGAACAGCCACGCGTCCCGGTGGGGCGAGACGTTGAGCGCCTCGTTGACATCGAGGAACGGCACACCGCTCTGTTTGCAGGCGGTCTCCAGGCGCTGTGCGTAGGAGGCGTGCACCGCCGGGTCGAGGATCGGCCGGAAAAGATTCCACATCTGCGCGCGCTTGCCGTAGTTCTCCTCGATGAGGAGACGTTCCTGCGCGGTGAGGCGCTTGCGGCTCCACGACGCGGTGGCCTGAAGGGCGAATCGCACCCTGGCCCCGGTCGGGGCGGCGAGTTCGACGAGCCGGGCGAGATCGCGTTCGGTCGCGCGGGCCGCGATGTCGATCCGGCGCTCGGGATCGGCCAGGGCCTGCTTCTCCTGCTCCTGCCGGGCCTCACCGCTGAGCCGACGGGCCGCCTGGGCGAGCCGTCCCTGGGCCCAGCCGGGCTGCTGGGTGCTCTGACCGAGCGTGGGAACGCCCAGCTGGTGGAAGAACTCGCCGGAGAAGAAGAACTGCCCGTAGCCGCTGTCGGCAGCGGGAAGTCCGGCTACCACCAGGTCGTTGAGACCCGAGTAGACGACGATGTCGCGTACGGCGGGCAGTTCGCCCCGGTGCATGAGGAACAGCAGCGTTTCCTGCGTGGAGTTGAACGCCGGGGCGGCGAGGTTGAGCCATGGCCCGGACGACGATCCCTGGGACAGCAGCGACGGGATGGTGTGCGCGTCATCGGTCGCACCGAGGCCGAAGGCGGGGGAGGCCCCCAGGACCAGGTTCACCGGACCGTCGGGGAGGTTCCCCTTGAGCGAGAAGGAACCGCGCTCCCCGACGGAGTGACGGAAGCCGCCGGCGTCGGTGTTGATCGCGGGCGAGCGGTAGCCGGGCCGGTTGAAGAACATGATGTACGGCGCCCAGCAGATGTCACCTGTGGCGAACTCCTCGTAGTGTTTCATGTGCGGAGTCAGCTTCTTCTGCTGTTCCAATGGTCCCCTCCGAGCCGACGACGAGCCCTGACCGGGCGGTCGGGTCCCGATGGAGCCCGGGTCGGCCGCCCTGGGTCACCGACCCTGCTGGTGACTCCTCGAGCGGGGCTCGAAAGTCGTCGGAGGACCGGGGGTGGTGACCTGGAGCGTGGCGGGGGACTGCGTCGGACAGCAGACCTTCAGGACGAACCAGCCGTCGGCGGCTTCGGTCTGCAGCACGCCGCCGAGCTTCTCCACGCGCGCAGCCATGTGGTCGAGGCCGTTACCGCCGTACCGGTCGTCGGACTCGGCGGTCGTGCCCGTCGGTTCGGGTGAGCCGGCCACACCGTTGTTGGCCACGACCAGCTCGATCTGGTGCCCGGACCCGGTGGAGCAGGTGCCCAGCGCGATCCGGCACCGGCTCGCCTGGCTGTGCCGCAGAATGTTGGTGACCGCTTCCCTCAGCACCACAGCGAGCACGCTGCCGATCCGCGGTTCGATGTGCCGGAAGTCGCCCTCCGTGGACACCTCGATGTTCGCCGCCTGCAGGACGTGATGGCCGCGTTCGACCTCGTCGCGCAGATGAAGGCGCCGCTTGCCGTGCACCACCCGCCGCACATCGGCCAGGGCGGAGCGGGTGATCTGGAGAGACTCGGCCAGCTCCTTCCTCGCCTGCGCGTCGTCCCTGCCGATCAGCCGGTTGGCCAGCTCGGTCTTCAGGGTGATCGCGGAGAGGTTGTAGCTGAACAGGTCGTGCAGGTCCTGAGTGAAGCGGATGCGTTCCTGGGACACCGCCACCCAAGCGGATTCCTCACGCCGCCGATGCAGCTCGGTCACCAGATCGACCAGTCGGCTCAGGGCGTGGGAGATGAGGCCGATGGACACGCAGGACAGCAGCATGAACCCGGCGGTGTAGAGGTCGTCCCCGGTGAGGAGTGCGACGGCGAACACCGCCAGGGAGATCAGACAGAAGAGGATGTGGGACAGCCTGGGCTGGAGGACGACCGTGCAGGCCCCGGCGAGAAATCCGCACATGGCCCCCGACTCGTGCCCGAGGAGAAGAACGGGCGAGAAGGAGAGCGCGGCCTGCGCGGCCAGCGTCCACCTGATGTGCCGAAGGCGGCTGCGCACCTGCGGCGAGCAGTGTGCCAGCTGAAGCACATAGCAGCAGCTCACCACAGCGCAGGAGACGGAGAGGGTCTGTGGGGTGTGCGACACCTTGATCAGGTTGGCGACGCCGATGATGGCGAACCCGGCCTGGACGACCGCCATCAGGGTCACTGCGTACCTGGGCGGCATCACCGTTGATGACCGGAGCCCGACTCCTCGGATGAAGATCTTGGTGAGGGAGCTAACGCGGGAAGGGGAGTGGTCCGTATCGACGGTTGGACTGTGGGGGGAGCCTTGAGCACCTGGGGCCTCGCGTTTCCGTGTGAGGAGTGCGATGCTGATACGCCGCCAGCGTACCCATTCCGGGTCATGCCAAACGGAATGATTCCGCCCAGTCCCGGCGCAGCGGATCCCTGTCAACCATGCCTTGTGGAACGGGTGTTGGGGCATCGGCCGGGTGACTTGAATCCGACCGGATCTTCGCCCTCGCCACCTCGCGCACTCACCCGCAGCAGCACCACCCGACCGGCCGTGGGGGTCATGCTCACGGTCGCGGACGCCCCGCGGGTCGGCGTTGCATAAACGTGCATCACTACGTATAGTCATGCCATCCAGAGGAGGATGGACATGGCGGTACGTGCGGCGGTGGCCGGAGCGAGCGGATACGCGGGCGGAGAGGTCCTGCGCCTGCTCCTCGCGCACCCCGAGGTCGAGATCGGTGCCCTGACGGGCAACTCCAACGCCGGCCAGCGGCTCGGCGCGCTCCAGCCGCATCTGCTGCCGCTGGCCGACCGTGTGCTGACCGAGACCACGGCCGAGGCCCTCGCCGGGCACGACGTCGTCTTCCTCGCGCTGCCGCACGGGCAGTCCGCCGCCGTCGCCGAGCAGCTCGGCCCGGACGTCCTCGTGGTCGACATGGGCGCCGACTTCCGGCTCCAGGACCCGGCCGACTGGGAGCGCTTCTACGGCTCCCCGCACGCCGGCACCTGGCCCTACGGCCTTCCCGAGCTTCCGGGTGCCCGCGCCCGGCTCACGGGGTCCAGGCGCATCGCGGTGCCCGGTTGCTACCCCACCGCCGTCTCCCTCGCCCTGTACCCGGCCTATGCGGCCCACCTCGCCGAACCCGAGGCGGTGATCGTCGCCGCTTCCGGCACCTCCGGCGCGGGCAAGGCGCCGAAGCCGCACCTGCTCGGCAGCGAGGTGATGGGCTCCATGTCGCCGTACGGCGTCGGCGGCGGCCACCGGCACACCCCCGAGATGATCCAGAACCTCAGCGCGGCGGCCGGCGAACGGATCTCCGTCTCCTTCACGCCGACCCTCGCGCCGATGCCCCGCGGCATCCTCGCCACGTGCAGCGCGTCCGCCAGGCAAGGGGTGACCGGCGAGTCCGTGCGGGCCGCCTACGAGAAGGCCTACGCCGACGAGCCGTTCGTCCACCTGCTCCCCGAGGGCCAGTGGCCCGCGACGGCGTCCGTCTACGGTTCCAACGCCGTTCAGGTGCAGGTCGCGTACGACGCAGCGGTGGGTCGCATCATCGCGATCAGCGCCATCGACAACCTGACCAAGGGCACCGCGGGCGGTGCCGTCCAGAGCATGAACATCGCCCTGGGTCTCGACGAGACCACCGGGCTTTCCACGATCGGAGTCGCACCGTGAGTGTCACGGCAGCCAAGGGGTTCACGGCGGCGGGCATCGCCGCCGGGATCAAGGAGAACGGCAACCCCGACCTGGCCCTCGTGGTCAACAACGGGCCGCGCCGTGCCGCCGCGGGCGTCTTCACCTCCAACCGTGTGAAGGCCGCGCCGGTGCTCTGGTCCGAGCAGGTCCTCAAGGGCGGCCAGGTGTCCGCGGTGGTCCTGAACTCCGGCGGCGCCAACGCCTGCACCGGCCCCAAGGGCTTCCAGGACACGCACACCACCGCCGAGAAGGCGGCCGAGGTGCTCGGCCGGGGCGCCATCGAGGTCGCCGTCTGCTCCACCGGCCTCATCGGCGTGCTGCTGCCCATGGACAAGCTGCTCCCGGGCATCGGGACGGCCGCCGCCCAGCTCTCCGAGCACGGCGGCGAGAAGGCCGCCATCGCCATCAAGACCACCGACACCGTCCACAAGACGTCCGTGGCGACCAGGGACGGCTGGACCGTCGGCGGCATGGCCAAGGGCGCGGGCATGCTCGCCCCCGGCCTCGCCACCATGCTGGTCGTGCTCACCACGGATGCGGAGCTGGACGGCGACGCACTGGACAGGGCGCTGCGCGCGGCGACACGCACGACCTTCGACCGCGTCGACTCCGACGGCTGCATGTCCACCAACGACACGGTGCTGCTGCTCGCCTCCGGGGCGGCCGGGGTCACCCCCGAGTACGCGGAGTTCGCCGAGGCCGTCCGGCAGGTCTGCGACGACCTCGGGCAGCAGCTCATCCGCGACGCCGAGGGCGCCAGCAAGGACATCAAGGTCGAGGTGATCAACGCCGCGACCGAGGACGACGCCGTCGAGGTGGGCCGCTCCATCGCCCGCAACAACCTCCTCAAGTGCGCGATCCACGGCGAGGACCCCAACTGGGGCCGCGTCCTGTCCGCCATCGGCACCACGCGGGCAGCCTTCGAGCCCGACCAGCTCAACGTCGCCATCAACGGCGTCTGGGTGTGCAAGAACGGCGGCGTCGGCGAGGACCGCGAGCTGGTCGACATGCGCTACCGCGAGGTGCACATCGTCGCCGACCTCGCGGCCGGCAGCGAGACCGCCACCATCTGGACCAACGACCTCACCGCCGACTACGTCCACGAGAACAGCGCCTACTCCTCATGAGCACCGGAACGACGCGTAAGCACACAGCCCTCCCCAAGGCCCAGACGCTCATCGAGGCGCTGCCCTGGCTGACCCGGCACCACGGCAAGACCGTCGTCATCAAGTTCGGCGGCAACGCCATGGTGAACGAGGAACTGAAGGCCGCCTTCGCCCAGGACGTGGTCTTCCTGCGGCACGCCGGCCTCAGGCCCGTCGTGGTGCACGGCGGCGGCCCCCAGATCAGCGCCGCCCTCGACCGGCACGGCATCGTCAGCGAGTTCAAGGCGGGCCTGCGCGTCACCACCGAGGACGCCATGGACGTCGTACGCATGGTGCTGGCCGGACAGGTGCAGCGCGAGCTGGTCGGGCTGCTCAACCAGCACGGCCCGTTCGCCGTCGGCCTCACCGGCGAGGACGCGCACACCCTCACCGCCACCAAGCACCAGCCCGAGATCGACGGCGAGCTGGTCGACATCGGGCGGGTCGGCGAGATCACCGCGATCGACACGGGCGCGATCGAGGCCCTGCTCGCCGACGGCCGCATCCCGGTCGTGTCGTCGATCGCCCGATCCCAGGACGACGGACATGTCTACAACGTCAATGCTGATACGGCGGCTGCGGCACTCGCTGCGGCACTGGGGGCCGAAACCCTCATGGTCCTCACGGACGTGGAGGGCCTCTACGAGGACTGGCCCCACTCCGACGAGGTGATCAGCCGCCTCACCGCTTCCCAGCTGGAGAAGCTGCTGCCGGAGCTGTCGGCCGGCATGGTGCCGAAGATGGAGGGCTGCCTGCACGCGGTGCGCAACGGCGTGACGACCGCCCGCGTCATCGACGGCCGGGTCCAGCACTCGATCCTGCTGGAGATCTTCACCGACGAGGGCATCGGCACGATGGTCGTGCCCGACGGAGCCGAGGGGGAGCAGTCATGACGGGTACCGCGACCAACGCAGAACTGACCGCGCGGTGGCAGGGCGCGCTCATGAACAACTACGGCACCCCGCGGCTGCCCCTCGTACGCGGCGAGGGCGCCCGGCTGTGGGACGCCGACGGCAAGGAGTACCTGGATTTCGTCGGCGGCATCGCGGTCAACGCGCTCGGCCACGCCCACCCGGCGGTCGTCGAGGCGGTGAGCCGGCAGATCGCGTCCCTCGGGCACGTCTCCAACCTGTTCGTCGCCGAGCCGCCCGTCGCCCTCGCCGAACGCCTCCTCCAGCTCTTCGGCCGGGACGGCAGGGTCTTCTTCTGCAACTCCGGTGCCGAGGCCAACGAGGGCGCCTTCAAGATCGGCCGGCTGACCGGGCGCACCCACATGGTGGCCACCACGGGCGGCTTCCACGGCCGCACCATGGGCGCGCTCGCGCTCACCGGCCAGCCCGGCAAGCAGGCGCCGTTCCTGCCGCTGCCCGGCGACGTCACCCACGTCCCGTACGGCGACGCCCAGGCACTGGCCGCGGCGGTCACCGAGGAGACGGCCCTCGTCGTCATCGAGCCGGTCCAGGGCGAGAACGGGGTCGTGGTACCCCCGGCCGACTACCTCAAGGCGGCCCGGGCGATCACCGCCGCCACCGGGGCGCTGCTCGTCCTGGACGAGGTGCAGACGGGCGTCGGCCGCACCGGGAACTGGTTCGAGTACCAGGCCCACGAGGGCGTCCTGCCCGACGTGGTCACGCTGGCCAAGGGGCTCGGCGGCGGACTGCCGCTCGGCGCCGCCGTGGCCTTCGGGCGGGCCGCCGAGCTGCTCCAGCCCGGCCAGCACGGCACGACCTTCGGCGGCAACCCGGTCGCCTGCGCCGCGGGGCTCGCCGTCCTCGACACCATCGCGGCCGAGGGACTGCTGGAGAACGTGAAGCGGCAGAGCGGCGCGCTGCGCGACGGAATCGAGGCGCTGAACCACCCGTTGATCGACTATGTCCGGGGTGCGGGCCTCCTGCTGGGTATCGTGCTCACCGGGCCGCTCGCACCGCAGGTGCAGCAGGCGGCCCAGGAGGCCGGGTTCCTGGTGAACGCGCCCGCTCTCGACGTCGTACGGCTCATGCCGCCGTTGAACCTGAGCGACGACGAGACAGGCGCCTTCCTCCAGGCGCTGCCCGGCATCCTCGACGCAGCGGACCCAGTGAATGGGGACGGACGATCCGGAGAATGAGACGACGATGAGTCAGGCGCAGGACCACGAGCAGGCGGCGGGTGCCGGGCCCGCCGTGCCGCAGACCCGCACCGCACGGCACCGCCGGATCGTGGACATCCTCAACCGGCAGCCGGTGCGGTCGCAGAGCCAGCTGGCCAAGCTGCTCGCGGACGACGGGCTGAATGTCACCCAGGCGACGCTGTCGCGGGACCTCGACGAGCTGAACGCGGTCAAGATCCGCAACACCGACGGCGAACTGATCTACGCGGTGCCGAGCGAGGGCGGCTTCCGCACGCCGCGCGCTCCGCTCGGGGGGTCGGCGAAGGAGGAGCGGATGCGGCGCCTCTCCCAGGAGCTGCTGATCTCCGCGGAGGCCTCCGCCAACCTCGTGGTCCTGCGCACCCCGCCCGGAGCCGCGCAGTTCCTCGCCTCCGCCATCGACCAGGCCGAGCTGCACGACATCCTGGGCACCATCGCCGGTGACGACACCCTGCTGCTGATCAGCCGGGAACCGACCGGGGGACAGGCCCTCGCGGACCATCTGCTGCGGCTGGCGCAGAACGGGCACTGACTGACCCGCATGCAGGGCTCCGCCCGCCGACGGAGAATGGGAATGTGATCTTCCGCGGTGAGCGGGCAATCCCCTGGCGGCGGCCGACCGTATACAGAGGTGTGTCGGGTTTCCGGTTCCCCGTGGGCCGCCTCCCGGACGAAGCACTGCTGTCCGGGCTGGCCACCGGTGATCCGGAACTCGCGGTCACCTTCGTACGGAGGTTCCAGCACAGGGTCTTCGGTGTCGCGATGGCGGTCACCGGGGATCCGCAGCTCGCCGAGGACATCGCCCAGCAGACGTTCGAGCGTGCGTGGCGCCATGCGCAGATCTACGACTCGCGCCGCGGGTCGGTCATGACCTGGCTGACGACCATCGCGCACAACCTCGCCATCGACGCCGTCCGTGCGCGCCGGACGGAGCCGGTGGCACCCGAGGACCTCGACGCCCTCCTGGGTGTCGTCACCGAGACCCCCGAGCAGTGGGCGCTGGCCGAGGAGGCCTCGTCCCAGCTCCGGGCCGCGCTGGCGCGGCTGCCGCGGGAACAGGCCCGTGCCCTGGTGATGGCAGGGATCTACGGAATGACGGCCCAGCAGATCGCCGACGCGGAGAACATTCCGCTGGGTACCGCCAAGACACGGATCCGGGCCGCGATGGCGAAACTGCGGACCACACTCGCGTCTCCGAAGCGAGGCGACCATGTCCAGTGACGCGAACTGCGAGAAGGTGCGGGAGATCGGCGCCGAACTGGCGCTGGGCGTGCTGCCCGGCCGCGAGCGGGCCGAGGCCGTCGCGCATCTGGACCGGTGCGCCGACTGCCGGGAGTACGTCGAGCAGCTGACCCTCGTCGGTGACGGGTTGATCGGCCTGCTGCCGGACCGCGAGCCGCCGCCCGGCTTCGAGACCCGCGTGGCGCGCAGCCTGGCCCAGAACGCGACGGCGCACGAGGTGCGCCAGTCCGCGCGCGCGTCCGGCACCGGCCACCAGGGCCTGCGCGGCCGCGCCCGCCGGGCCCGGCTGCGGATCGCCTCGGTCGCGGTCGCCCTCGCGGTGGCCTGCGGGTTCGCCGGCTGGGCGATCGGCACCGCCGTCGAGGAGGTCACGGCCTCGGCGCCCGCGGCCGTCGAGAGCGAGCCGGTACTGGTCGGAGACCTGGCCTCGGCCGGGGGTGGCACGGAGCCCGTCGGTGAGGTCTACGCCCACCCCGGGAACCCCGGCTGGGTCTTCATGACCGTCGGACTCACCGGCCCCGGCACCGCGTACAGCGGCAAGGTCAGCTGCCTCCTGGAGCGCTCCGACGGCACGACGGTCCGCGTCGGCCAGTTCGACCTGCGCGACGGACACGGCCAGTGGGGCGCGTCCGTTCCCGTCGACCCGCGGGCGGTCTCCGGCGCCCGCGTGGTGTCCGCCGACGGCACCGTCCTCGCCTCGGCCGACCTGCAGACGGGGCAGGTCGTGACGAGGGAGGCGTGACGGCGGCGCCCGCCGGTCCTCAGACGCGGAACGCGGAGTGTCGCGCGCCGGGCAGCGTGGCCTCCAGCGCGGCGGCCAGTTCGGCGACCGTGGGCCGGCACGAGGCATCGGCCCGGAGACAGCCGTCGACGGCAGCGGCGAGCGCAGCAGGCATCCGCCGCCGGGACGCGACAGGCGGGGCGTTCTGCTGCAGCTGCGGATACCGGCCGTCCGGGCCACCGGCACTACCGTCGTCCGCCTCCTCCCCGTCGCAGGGCTCGTCGCTCCCGGTCCCGCCGCACTCGAACGGCAGGCCACCACAGGCGACCTCGAACAAGGTGATGCCGATGCCCCACACGTCGGCGGCCGCAGTGAGCGGTCCGCCACGGGCCTGTTCGGGGGCGAGGTAGCCGAGCGTGCCCACGCCCGTGGGCGCGGGCCCGGGCGGCCGCGCGACGCTCAGGTCCAGCACCTTCGCATGACCGCAGTCCACCACCACGTTGGACGGCTTGAGGTCCAGATGCAGCAGTCCCTGTCCGTGGAGGTAGTGGACCGCTGAACACAACTGCACGCCGAGAAGCGCCATGTCGGCGGCGGCCGGCCGCCGCCGCAACCGGTGCAGGAGGTGGGACAGCGTCTCACCGGTCAGGGTCTCCAGGACCACGAGCGGCTCGGGCGACACGAAGGTCGCGTAGCCGCGCACCAGGTGCGGATGGGTGAAACCGCACAGCCAGCGGCCCTCCCGCAGCAGCCGCTCGCGCAGCCGCGCCTCGCCCCGGCGGTCGGGACGCACCGTCTTGACCACGCAGCGGCAGGCCCGTTCCTCGCTCCAGGCGTCGTAGACGTCGAGCCAGCCGGTGCGCGTCAGATGCGCCAGGACCTCGTAGCCCGGGACCGGTCTCGCGCCCGGTGCCAGGGGCGGGGCCGCCGCTGCGCGGACGCTCACGACAGCACCTTTCCCGGGGCCGCGGACCGGGTCGTGCCGTTCAGCCGGTGCAGCCGGGCGTACGTCCCGTCGCGCCCGAGCAGGTCGTCGTGGGTGCCCTGCTCGACGACGCGGCCGTGGTCGAGCACCACGATGCGGGTGGCGTCACGGACGGTCAGCAGATTGTGGGAGATGACCACGGTCGTCCGCCCGGCCATGAGCCGGCGCAGCGGATCCATGATCCGCCGGCCCGACCCGGCGTCGAGCCCGGTGGTCGGTTCGTCGAGCAGGAGCACGGGCGCGTCCCTGACCATCGCACGGGCGATCGCCAGACGCTGGCACTGTCCGCCGGAGAGCGTCCGGCCGCGCTGGCCGACCAGCGTGTCGTAGCCCTCCGGGAGCGACTCGATGAACTCGTGCGCGTCCGCGGCACGCGCCGCCGCGACGATGTCCGCCTCCGTCGCCTCCGGCCGGCCGTAGGCGATGTTGTCCCGCACGGTGCCGTGGAAGACGAGCGTCTCCTGCAGCACCACCGCGACGTTCGCCCGCACGTCGCACAGGCGCAGGTCCCGCAGGTCGACCCCGTCGAGGCGGACCGCTCCGCGGTCGGGGTCGTAGAACCGCAACTGCAGTTTCGCCACCGTCGACTTGCCGGCCCCGCTGGCCCCGACCAGTGCCAGGGTCTCTCCCGGTGCGACGTGGAACGAGACTCCGGACAGCGCCCAGGACGACGTGCCCGGATAGCGGAAGCCGACGCCGTCGAACTCCACGTCACCGCGCGCGCGGCCGGTCCGCCGGGCCCCCGGGGCGTCGACCACCTGCGGCCGCTGGTCCAGCAACTCGATGATCCGTTCGGCCGAGGCGGACGCCGCGTAGAAGGTGGTGCCGAGGTGGGACAGGTCGCGGACGGGCCCGTAGAGCTTGCCGATCAGCGCCAGGAACACCAGCAGACCGCCCAGAGTGAGCTGTCCCTGAGCCAGTTTCCAGGTGCCCAGACCCATGACCGCGAGGCCGCCGGACACCTCGATGACGTCGACGACGGGGCCGTAGACGCCCCGGATCCGCGCCGAGGCCATCGCCGCCCGGAACCTGCCGACGTTCTCCCGCTCGAACCTGCGCTCCTCCCACCCCTGCCGGTTGTACGCCTGCACCAGGGCGACATTGCCCAGCGACTCCTCGGCGATCGCGCTGATCGAGCCGCTGCGGCGCCTGCGCTCCCGCGACGCCTCCTTGATCCGCCGGGAGAAGTGCCGGGCCGCGCCCCAGAACAGCGGCACGATGACCAGGGCGAGGAGGGTGAGATCCCACTGCAGGTAGAACAGCAGGCCGAGGAACATGCCCAGGCTGATCACGTAGTAGAGGGCGTCCGCCACGCCGGAGAGCAGGAACGTCTCGACCGCGTCGACATCGCCCGTGATCCGCGACAGCACGTCGCCGAGCCGCCTGCGTTCGAAGAATCCGAGCGACAGCCCCTGGACGTGCCGGAACACGTCGGAGCGAAGAGTGAGCAGGAACCGTTCGCTCACCCAGGTGGACGTGACGTCGTCGGCGAAGCCCAGAACGCCGGAAGCGACGATGAGCCCGAGATAGGTCGGTGCGATCCACAGGAGCGGCCCGAGATCACGGGGCACGAGCACATCGTCCACCACGATCTTGAAGAGCCATATCTCCCCGGCGTCGACGGCGGGGCCGATCAGGCTGAGGAGGACGACGGGGACGAACCACCGTCGGCCACCGCGGGTGTAGGGCCAGAAGCGCCGGAACACCGCGCGCGGGGCGACGGGGGGCGCGGCCTCGACCACGGCGTCGGACGTCTCGCCGACCGCCGGCAGCCGCCGCAGGACATGCACCATGGCATGCGTTCCTCGTGGATCGACGGCTGAACGGACCGGGTCCTCCGGTTTCCGGTCCCCTCAGCCTCCGGGTGCGATCAGTAGCCGTTGTGGCCGTTGCCGTGGCCGCCGTGGTCGTGACCGTGACCGTGGCCGTTGCGGTGGCCGTGGTCGTGACCGTGACGGTCGCCGTGGTCGTGCCGGTGCCCGTGCCGGGAGGAGTCGTCGCGTGACGTGTCCCGCCCGTGGTCGTGATGACTGGCAGGCATGAGACTGCTGAAGATGGCCATTGCGTTACCTCCTGAAACTTGCTGCACAGGGGATACGTCTCAGGGCGGAAGTTGGATGGCGTTTCCGGATGAAAGTGAAAAAACATGCCACTTCGCAGCCGTGCCCTCAGCCCAGCCGCGCGGCCAGTCCTCCGGTGCACCGCACCTCGTCGCCCGCGGTGATCAGCAGGCCCTCGACGTCCGGCAGCGACTCCAGCCAGGCCAGGCCCGCCCGCGACCCCATCGCGAACGCCGCCGTGGCCCAGCAGTCCACCCAGGTCAGCCGAGGGCCCACCACGGTCACCGCGACCAGGTCCGTCACCGCCGGTCTGCCGGTGCGCGGATCCACGATGTGCGCCCCGCGCTCGGCCGTACCCGAGGTGGCCACCGACAGCTCGTCCACCCCGGCCGCCGAGATCACCGCCGCCAGCCCGCCCGGCCGCAGGGGATCGGCCACCCCCACCCGCCACGGCCGCTGCGGCTCCGGCGCGCCCAGCAGCTGGACGTCACCGCCGCCGTTCACGCTGACCCCGCGCACCCCGTCCACCGCGGCCAGCAGCCGCGCCGCCCGCTCGGCGGACCAGCCCTTCACGATCCCGGTCGGATCCAGCGACCCCCGGTACCGGGTGCTGAACCACCCCTCGCTCGCGCGCTCCGCCTCGGCCGCCAGCTCCAGCACCTCGGCCACCTCGGGAGCGCACTGCTCGACGGTCAGCTCGCCCTGGGCCAGCCGGGACACCTCGCTGTCCTCGCGGTACGTGGAGAAGAGCGCGTCGACCCGGTGCAGGCCCGCGACGGCCACCTCCAGGGCCCGCAGAACCGCACGCGGGTTCCCGCCGCGGACGTCGAAGGAGAAGACGGTCCCCATGACCTCCTCCGCATGACGCACCGCGGCGGGAGCCTCAGCCGGCTCGGCCACCGCGTCAGCCACCGGCCTGGTCCAGCGCCGACTGGAGCGACTGCCGGTAGCCGGTGCTGGTGTAGGTGGCGCCGGAGACCGCGTCGATGTCCGCGTTCCCGGCCGCCACGGCCTCCTGGTTGAGCTTGGGGACGGCGAGCGCGGTCTTCTGGTCGCTGAGGCCGCCCTTGGGCGCCTGCACCGCCTCCGCCTTGGTGATCCTGCCGCCCGCGACCGTGATCCGCACCTGCACCGGGCCGTACTGCGTCTCGGCGGCCTTGCCGGTGACGGTACGCGCCTGCGCCTGCCCCGAGCCGGACGAGCCCGACGAGCCCGACGTTCCGGAGGAGCCCGACGAGGAGGCCTTCATCTTGTCCAGCGCCGACTGGAGCGACTTCTTGTACCCCGTGCTGGTGTAGGTGGCCCCGGACACCGCGTCGACCTGCGCGCTCTGCGCCGCCACGGCCTCCTGGTTGAGCTTGGGCACGGCGAGCGCGGTCTTCTGGTCGCTGAGGCCGCCCTTGGGTGCCTGCACCGCCTCCGCCTTGGTGATCCTGCCGTCGGCGACGGTCAGTCGTACCTGCACGACCCCGTACTCGGTCTGTGCCGCGTCTCCGGTCACCGTGCCGGCCCCGGCTCCGCCCTGCTGACCGCCCTGGGGCGAGTCCTGGGCCCCCGCCGTCTGCTGCGGTGCCGCGCCCGCCGCCGACGCGGCGGCCGGATCCGACGCGGGCTTGAGCGACAGCAGCAGCACGACACCGGACACGGTGGCCGCGGTGGCCAGCACGACGCGCCGAATGGGGTGGCTCTTCCTCATCGCTTCGCAGCTCCCGCTCACATCTCGAACGACTCGTGGTGGATACGGCGCGCAGGGACTCCCGCGCCGCGCAGTGCCTCGTACACCGACTGCGCGAACCCGGGCGGGCCGCACATGAAGACATCGTGGCGATCGACGTCCGGGATCTTCCGCTGGAGGTTCTCCGGGGAGATGTCCGGCCGCTCGCCCTCGGGGCTGTTGACCGCGTACATCAGCCGGGCGCCCCGCTCCTCGGCGATCGCGGCCAGCTCGTCCCACAGCGCCAGGTCCTGGGTGGTGTTGGCCCGGTAGAGCAGCGTGATGTCACCGGCCGCCCCGGGCAGCGTCTCGAACAGCGCCCGCATCGGCGTGATGCCGACCCCGCCCGCCACCAGCAGCACCTTGCCCTCGCTGCGCCGCTGGGCGGTCATCGCGCCGTACGGTCCCTCCGCCCACACCCGGGTGCCGGGTGTGAGGTCCCGCAGCCGGGTGCTGTGGTCGCCGATCGCCTTGACCGTGATCCGCAGCATGTCGGGGCGGGGCGCCGCCGACAGCGAGTACGGGTGCGAGCTGAACCGCATGCCGGGCGCGAGGAACCGCCAGCGGAAGAAGTGGCCCGCCTCCGCGCCCATCCGGTGCAGCTTCCGCCCGCCGATCAGCACCGACACGATGCCCGGCGTCTCCTCGATCACGGCTTCCACGCGCATGCGGTGACGGAGGTTCAGCCGGACGGGGGTGAGGATCCGGTACCAGACCACGAGCGCGGTGACGGTGCCGTAGAGCCCGTACCAGAAGGTCTTGGCAGACGGCTCGACCGCGAAGTCGTTGCCGGCGGTGATCTGGTGCCAGAACGTCAGGAACACCGCCGCGTACGTGAGCAGGTGGACGTGGTACCAGATGTCGTACGGCAGCCGGCGGCGGATCGCGCCCATCGACGTCAGTCCGATGAGCACGAACAGACCGGTGCCGACGGCCGCCTTGCCCATGTCCGGGAGCTGGTTGATGGAGTCGATGGTCTGCTGGACGATGTCACCGAGCGACTTGCCTGCCTGGAGCGCGTACCCCCACATGGTGAGGAAGACGTGCGCGACGACCAGGCTGAGCGTGTACCGGCCGCTCATCGCGTGCCAGCGGGCCACCCGGTCGGAGCCGACACGCCGTTCCAGCGCCGGTACACGCGCCATCTGGAGCACGACCAGCGCCATCAGATAGCCGGCCAGCAGGCCGGTGATCCGGCCCGCGTTCAGGATCTTGCTGTTGTCGTCGGCGATGGACGAGGTGTTGTGCCACCAGAGCCACAGCACGGCCGCCGCGCCCGCCCAGACCGCCAGCAGCAGCGGAACGGCGGGGGAGCGGCGCGGGCGGATGCGGCGCATCGTCTGGCGGCGGGCGGCACGTCCGCCTGCGAGCGTGGTGGTCACGGTTCCTCCGTGGGACTTGACCTTGGCCCACAGATACGTGCCACGTCCGTTGAGTGTTCAGAGGCCTGCCGAGTCGAGTGCGGACTGGAGTGACTGGCGGTAGCCGTCGCTGGTGTACGTGGCCCCCGAGACCGTGTCGATCTGCGCGCTCTGGGCGGCCAGCGCCTCGCGCCGCAGCTGGGGGACGGCGTAGCTGTTGATCTCCTGGTCACGCGGATTGTCCTGCGGGTAGCTGACCGCGGTGACGTCGGTGAGTCTGCGGTTCTTGATCGTCACCCGCACCTGGACCGGGCCCCACCGGGTTTGGACGGTGTCGCCGGTGACGGTCCTGGTGGCGGTGCTCGGCGCACTCGTCGAACCCGGCGAGGCGCTGGAGCTGCTGCTGTTCGGTGCGGGCGAGGGCGAACCCACCGCGAGTACCGGGCTCGTGTGCGGCTTCAGCGACAGCAGCAGCACCATCCCGGAGACGGTGGCTGCGCTTGCGAGCACCACACGGCGCAGGGGGCGGTTCTTCTTCAGTGCGTGCATGTGTGATCCCTACAGCTCGAACGACTCGTGGTGGATACGACGGTCCGGGACCCCGGCCGCCCGCAGCGCGCCGTACACGTCCTGGGCGAAGCCGTGCGGGCCGCAGATGTAGACGTCGTGGTCGGTGAGCCCCGGGAAGGTCGCCCGCAGAGACTCGGCCGTGATGCTCGGCCGCTCCCCGCGCGACCCGTTGAGCGCGTACAGCACCTGCGCGCCCCGCCAGCGGGCTATCGCCTCCAGCTCTCCGCCCAGCGCCAGGTCCTCGGCGCTGCGTGCCCGGTAGAGCAGGGTGACCTCGCCGGGCAGCGTCTCGAACAGTGCCCGCAGCGGGGTGATGCCGACACCGGCCGCGATCAGCAGGGACCGCTGCCCGGTGGCCCGCTCTGCGGTCAGGGAGCCGTACGGGCCCTCCGCCCACACCCGGGTGCCCGGCCGTAGCAGCGCCACGGCCGCGCTGTGGTCGCCGAGCGCCTTGACCGTGATCCGCAGCAGGTCAGGGCGCGGGGGTGCCGACAGGGAGTACGGCGTCGACGTCCATCCCATGCCTTCGCCGAGGAACCGCCAGCGGAAGAACTGCCCCGGCCGCGCGCCCAGCTCGTCCAGGCGCCGCCCGCGGACGACGACCGAGTACACGCCCGGCGCCTCCTTGTGCACCGACTCCACCCGCAGGCGGTGCCGCCGGTTGAGCCGGACCGGGGCGAGGACGCGGAACCACACCACCAGGGCCGCCACCCCGAGGTAGAGCGCGTACCAGACGGCGGTGGCCACCGGCTTGCCGTTGAACTCGTCGCCCAGTGCCAGCTGGTGCCCGAAGGCGAGGAAGACGGCCGCGTAGGTGAGGAGGTGGACGTAGTACCAGAACTCGTAGCCGGTACGGCGGCGCACGGCCCGCGCCGAGGTGACGCCGACCGCGAAGAGGATCACCGTGCCGGCGGTGGCCTTCAGCATCTCCGGGTAGTCCAGCACGACGGTGACCGTCTCGTGCCACAGCGAGGCCCGGTCCTGGGCGGCGTACCCGGCCAGGATCAGCGCGATGTGCGCGACGAGCAGGCAGACGGTGTACCGGCCGGCCATCGCGTGCCACCGGACCACCCGGTCGGAGCCGATCCGGACCTCCAGCAGCGGCACCCGCGCCATCAGGCCGACCAGCACCGCGCAGGCGTACCCGCACAGCAGCCCGGCGATCCGCCCGGCCCCGGTCAGCCAGCCCGCCGTACCGACCACGGCCCCCGTGTCCGCCCACCAGAGCGCGACCACGGCCGCCGCTCCCGCCCACAGCACGGCCAGCAGGGGCCCCGCGGGGGAGCGGCGCCGGGCGGTCAGGGGCCGGGGCGGGGCCGCCCGCCCCGCATCCACGGTGGTCATGAATGGTCGTCCCTTCGTCCGTCGTGCCGGGCCACTGTGCGGTCCGAACCTCTGAGACAGCTCTGAGCGGCCGCCGTACCCAGCCGACTCAGAGGAAACTCAGAGCCGCCCGGGCGGCCTGCTGCCCCGCGCACGAGCGATGCTGGTGGACGCGATGAACTCCACCCGCTCCGGCCGCCCGGCCCTCACCCGACCCGACGGCACACCGCTGCGCGTCCTGGTCGTCGACGACGACCCCGACCTCGCGGAGGTGCTCACCGGCGCCCTGCGCTACGAGGACTGGGAGGTGCGCGCGGCCGGCGACGGCGCCGGCGCGGTCACCGCCGCGCGCGAGCTGCTGCCCGACGCCGTCGTCCTGGACGTGATGCTCCCGGACACCGACGGCTTCGCCGTGCTGCGCCGCCTGCACGAGGTGAAGCCGGACGTCTGCGTGCTCTTTCTCACTGCACGGGACGCGGTCGAGGACCGCATTGCCGGCATCACGGCGGGCGGCGACGACTACGTCACCAAGCCCTTCAGCCTGGAGGAGGTCGTCGCCCGGCTGCGCGGACTGCTGCGCCGCGCGGGCATGGCCCGCCAGCTGGAGGAGGGGCCGCGGCTGACCGTGGGCGACCTGGTCATGGACGAGGAGACACGCGAGGTGACCCGGAGCGGTGAGCTGGTCGAACTCTCGCCGACCGAGTTCGAGCTCCTCCGCTTCCTCATGCGCAACCCGCGCCGGGTGCTGAGCAAGGCGCAGATCCTCGACCGGGTCTGGTCCTACGACTTCGGCGGCCGGGCCCATGTGGTCGAGCTGTACATCTCCTACCTGCGCAAGAAGGTGGATGCGGGCCGCGAACCCATGATCCACACGGTCCGCGGCGCGGGCTACGTCCTGAAGCCGGTGCCCCGGTGAACTCGGTACGACGCCTGTCCCGCCCGCGCACCCTGCGCGCCCGTCTCACCGTCGGGCTGGTGGTCCTGCTCGCGGTGAGCTGTGCGGCCGTGGGACTCGCCGCGGTCGTCGAACTGAACGGCTTCCTCACCCAGCGTGTCGACGAACAGCTCACCCAGGTCGGTACCCGGTTCCCGGAGAGCCTGGAGCACCACGGTCAGCTGCCCGACGACCTCCCCCAGTCTCGAAAGGACTCGACCGGGGGGACCCCCGTCGGTGACGAGCACGGCGACACCCGCCGCCTGGCCACCGGCACCTTCGGCGCCCGTCTGCTGAACGGCGAGGTCACCAACATGGGCCTCATCCGCTCCGGCGATCCCTCCGCGGACCTGAGCGTGGACCTGACCGCCGGGGACCGGAAGTGGCTGGCCGCGGTACCGGCCGACGGCAGGCCCCACACCGTCGACCTGTCCGTCCTGGACGGCTACCGGGTCGTCGCCAGGCCGGGCCGGGACAAGGACGTCCTGATCGTCGGCCTGCCGCTGGAGCCGGTCGAGGCCGCCGTCCACCGCCTCGAACTGGTGGCCGGGATCGTCTTCGGCCTGGCCCTGGTGGCGACCGGCGTGGCCGGGGCCTGCTGGGTCCGCTGGTCGCTGCGGCCGCTGAGCAGAGTGGCGGCGACCGCCACTCGGGTCAGCGAACTCCCGCTCGCCAGCGGCGAGGTGGCCCTGCCGCCCCGGGCCCCGGAACCCGACTCCCGCAGCGAGGTCGGCCGGGTGGCGGCCGCCTTCAACCGCATGCTGGGCCACGTCGAGGACGCCCTGACCAAACGCCACGCCGGCGAGGAGCGGCTGCGCCGCTTCGCCGCCGACGCCAGCCATGAACTGCGCACCCCGGTCGCCTCGGTCCGCGGCCACGCCGAGCTGGCCCTCCTGCACCCGGGTCCGGTCCCACCGGAGGTGACCCGCGCCCTGGAGCGCATCGCCGCCGAGTCCTCCCGCATGGGCGACATGGTCGACGACCTGCTCCTCCTGGCCCGCCTCGACGCGGGCCGGCCGCTGGAGCGCCGGCCCGTCGACCTGACCCACATGGTCCTGGATGCGGTGGCGGACGCCCGGGCCGCGGGCCCCGACCACCGCTGGACCCTGGACCTCCCGGAGGAACCGGTCACGGTCACGGGCGACACCCACCGCCTGCACCAGGTGCTGGCCAACCTGTTGGCCAACGCGCGTCTGCACACACCCGTCGGTACGAAGGTGACGGTGACCCTGGAGACCGAGGACGGCTCGGCCCGCCTCTCTGTCCACGACGACGGCCCCGGCGTCCCCGAGGACGTCCAGCCGGGCGTCTTCGAACGCTTCACCCGCGCGGAACACCGCCGCCGCCAGGACGCCCCGGGCGGCGGAGCCGGCCTGGGCCTGTCCATCGTGGCGGCGGTGGTCGAGGCGCACGGGGGGAGCGTCGGGCTGGAGAGCAGGCCGGGGGCGACGACGTTCACCGTACGGCTGCCGTCGGGCGAGGTCAGTAACTGGTGATGGCCGTGGCGCCGTCCACGGTGCCGATCGCGATGTGCGGCTTCCTGTCGGGATCCGCCCACTTCAGGATCTGCTGCATCGCATCCTCGGGCACGGACACACAACCGGCCGTCGCCGCCTGCCCGTTCACGTGCAGGAAGATCCCGGCCCCCCGCCCCCGCACGGGCTGGTCGTAGTTGAACCCGATGACGAGCCCGTACGCGTACTGGGGGTCGTAGCTGATCAGTTTCTCGGACTCCGAGGCACGGCAGTCGGCCGGCAGCGGGTCCACCCAGCGGTTGTACGACGTCGAGTCGTTGTCCTCGCACCACCAGGAACTGTCCTTCACCGCCCGGAAGGCGAGGCGTGTGCCGGCAGGCGCGGCCTTGATCCCGAAGGCGAACGGAAGGCCGTACAACCCGGTCGGCGTCGTGTTCGTCCCCTGCTTCCGCGCGCCCTCCTCCACCAGCCCCTTCGACCCGAACCGGGCCGGTGCGGACCCGGTCTCCACCCACTGGCCGTCCCGCAGGTCCCACCAGGTGACCGTGCCGGACGTCGAGTCGGTGGCCGGTGCCTGGGCCGTGATGAGCTGCGTGCCGCCACCGGTGTCCGCCATCTGTGCGGGCAGCGGGACCGGCGAGCAGTCGGGTGCGAAGGCGAGGCCGCAGACGGAAGCGGACACGAGGGCGAGGGCGACAGCGGGGCGCATGGCTCAGAAGCTAGACGGAGGGAGCGGCAACGGCAGCCCGGGTAGGCCATCCAGGCTCGTCGCGATGTGCTCCTTCTTCGTGAAGTACGTGCTCAGCGAGGCGTCGTCCTCGCGCGCGAAGCGCTTTCCATGCAGGTCGCGGTCCTCCTCGTACGCCATGTAGGGGACGGCGTACCCACAGGAGTCGCGGATCAGCTCGGCGTGGACGACGACGATCGCGCGCAGCCCGTGCTGCCCCGGGTCGATGTCCGGGAAACGCGCGAGCAGCTCCGTGAAGCGCGGGTCGTCGCGGAAGACCGGCTCGCCCCGGCCGTGCATGCGCACGATGTTCGGCGGGCCCTGGAAGGCGCACCACATGAGGGTGATCCGGCCGTTCTCCCGCAGGTGGGCGATCGTCTCCGCGTTGGACCCGGCGAAGTCGAGGTAGCCCACGGTGAGTTCGTCCAGCACCGCGAACGAGCCCCTCAGACCCTTGGGGGAGAGGTTGATCGTGCCCTCGTCGGAGAGGGGGGCGGTCGCGGTGAAGAAGAGGGGCTGCTCCTCGATGAACGTCCTGAGCCTGCCGTCGATGCGTTCATAGGTCTTTCCCATGTCTAACGATTATCGACGAGACTCGTTTGGCTGTCTAAGGAATTGCCGGATCCGCAGCGCGGGATCCACCGCGGCCGCCCCGGCCGGCGCTGCCTCGGGGCGGCCATGGCTGCCTGTCAGATCACTTGGTGAGCGTGCAGGCGGCCAGCGTGTCCAGGCCGGTCGGCTTGGCCGAGGTCCGGCCGATGGCGATGGCGATGCGGTCGATCGTCGACACCCGCTTGTCCTTCAGGGGGCCGAGGATCGCGTTGTTGACGAAGTTCGGTCCGCCCTGGCCCACGGTGTTGGCCAGGCGTGTGTTGGCTTCCCGGATCTGTGTCTGGAGCAGGGTGAGGTTGCGGTCGACCTCGGCCTTCGCGGATGCGGGGACCGCGGGCAGCTTGGAGGTGACGTCCGGGCAGGTGATCGTGCCCGCCGCGCTGCTCCCGCCGGACGCGGCCCCGCCGCCCGACTGCCGGCCCGTCGCGGTGCCCGGGGCGGTGGTGGCGGACGCCCGGCCGCCGCCGGCGTTCGCGCCCCCGCCCGTGTTCAGCGTGCACGGCGCGAGCGAGTCGAGGCCGGTCGGCTTGGTCGCCGTACGCCCGATCGCCGTGGCGATGCGGTTGACGGTCGACACCCGCTTGTCCTTCAGGGGGCCGAGGATCGCGTTGTTGACGAAGTTCGGTCCGCCCTGGCCCACGGTGTTGGCCAGGCGTGTGTTGGCTTCCCGGATCTGTGTCTGGAGCAGGGTGAGGTTGCGGTCGACCTCGGCCTTCGCGGATGCGGGGACCGCGGGCAGCTTGGAGGCGACGTCCGGGCAGGTGATCGTGCCGGGGGCGGCGAGCGTGCGGGCCTCGGTGGCGCTGCCGCTCTTGCCGGGCGTCCCGGCGAGCGCGGAGCCGGCGATCACCGCGCCGGACAGCACCACGGCGGCAGCGCCGCCGATGACCGCCACGCGACGCTTGTTGTACTTCGGAAGAGCCCTGGACATGCGGATGCCTCACTTGGGTCAGGAGTGGGTCGTGATCGGGTCGGGCAACGCGGCGCCTGCGTTCGGGGGGAAGTACGAGAAAGCGGTTTCGTTCGTTCAACCCTTTGCGAAACTCCCGCTCCGCCGGAGCGGCGATTGACGAATCATGCAGAGTTCTGCATACTCATGCATGTCAGCGTGTGCAGTGTGAGGAGAAACCCGTGACCGAGCGCGTCGTACTCGCCTACTCGGGCGGTCTGGACACCTCCGTCGCCATCGGCTGGATCGCCGAGGAGACGGGCGCCGAGGTCATCGCCGTCGCGGTGGACGTCGGCCAGGGCGGAGAGGACCTGGACGTCATCCGCAAGCGCGCCCTCGCCTGCGGTGCCGTCGAGGCCGAGGTCGCGGACGCCAAGGACGAGTTCGCCGACGAGTACTGCCTCCCGGCGATCAAGGCGAACGCCCTCTACATGGACCGCTACCCGCTGGTCTCCGCCCTCTCCCGGCCGACGATCGTCAAGCACCTCGTCGCCGCCGCCCAGAAGCACGGCGCCACCACGGTCGCCCACGGCTGCACCGGCAAGGGCAACGACCAGGTCCGCTTCGAGGCCGGCATCGTCGCCCTCGCCCCCGACCTGAAGTGCATCGCCCCGGTCCGCGACTACGCGATGACCCGCGACAAGGCGATCGCCTTCTGCGAGGAGAAGCGGCTCCCCATCGCCACCACCAAGAAGTCCCCGTACTCCATCGACCAGAACGTCTTCGGGCGCGCGGTCGAGACGGGCTTCCTGGAGGACATCTGGAACGCCCCGATCGAGGACATCTACGAGTACACCTCCAACCCGGCCACCCCGCGCGAGGCCGACGAGGTGATCATCACCTTCAAGGAGGGCGTCCCGGTCGCCATCGACGGCAAGCCCGTCACCGTCCTGCAGGCCGTCCAGCAGCTCAACCAGCGCGCCGGCGCCCAGGGCGTCGGCCGGATCGACATGGTCGAGGACCGGCTGGTCGGCATCAAGTCCCGCGAGGTGTACGAGGCCCCGGGCGCGATCGCGCTCATCACGGCCCACCAGGAGCTGGAGAGCGTCACCGTCGAGCGCGAGCTGGCCCGCTACAAGCGGCAGGTCGACCAGCGCTGGGGCGAACTGGTCTACGACGGTCAGTGGTTCTCCCCGCTCAAGCGCGCCCTGGAGGGCTTCGTCAACGAGGCCAACCAGCACGTCTCCGGCGACATCCGGATGACCCTGCACGGCGGCCGCGCGGTCGTCACCGGCCGCCGCTCGGAGGCGTCCCTGTACGACTTCAACCTCGCCACCTACGACACCGGCGACACCTTCGACCAGGCCGCGGCCAAGGGCTTCATCGACATCTACAGCCTGTCGTCGAAGATCGCCGCCAAGCGTGACCTCTCGTAAAACCGACCGAACTTCCTAGGAGCAGCGCAAGTGAGCAGCAACAGCGGTGACGTACGGCTCTGGGGCGCCCGTTTCGCCGACGGTCCCGCCGAGGCCCTGGCCAAGCTGTCCGCGTCCGTCCACTTCGACTGGCGGCTCGCGCCCTACGACATCGCCGGTTCGCGCGCCCACGCGCGCGTGCTGCACAAGGCGGGTCTGCTCACCGAGGACGAGCTGACCCGCATGATCGCGGGCCTCGACCGGCTCGAGGCCGATGTCGCGGACGGCTCCTTCGTGGGCACCGTCGCCGACGAGGACGTCCACACCGCCCTGGAGCGCGGCCTCCTGGAGCGGCTCGGCCCCGACCTCGGCGGCAAACTGCGCGCCGGCCGCTCCCGCAACGACCAGGTCGCCACCCTCTTCCGCATGTACCTGCGCGACCACGCCCGGATCATCGGCGGCCTGATCGCCGACCTCCAGGACGCGCTGATCGGCCTGGCGGAGGCCCACCCGGACGTGGCGATGCCCGGCCGCACCCACCTCCAGCACGCCCAGCCGGTGCTCTTCGCCCACCATGTCCTGGCCCACGTCCAGTCCCTGTCCCGGGACGCCGAGCGGCTGCACCAGTGGGACGAGCGGACGGCGGTGTCGCCGTACGGCTCGGGCGCCCTGGCGGGCTCGTCCCTCGGCCTGGACCCGGAGGCGGTCGCCGCCGACCTCGGCTTCGAGCGCGGCAGCGTCGGCAACTCCATCGACGGCACGGCCTCCCGCGACTTCGTCGCCGAGTTCGTCTTCATCACCGCGATGATCGGCGTGAACCTCTCCCGGATCTCCGAGGAGATCATCATCTGGAACACGAAGGAGTTCTCCTTCGTGACCCTGCACGACGCGTTCTCCACGGGCTCGTCGATCATGCCGCAGAAGAAGAACCCGGACATCGCCGAGCTGGCGCGCGGCAAGTCGGGCCGCCTGATCGGCAACCTCACCGGGCTCCTGGCCACCCTCAAGGCCCTGCCCCTCGCCTACAACCGCGACCTCCAGGAGGACAAGGAGCCGGTCTTCGACTCCTGCGACCAGCTGGAGGTCCTGCTCCCCGCCTTCACCGGCATGATCGCCACGCTCACGGTCCACCGCGAGCGCATGGAGGAGCTGGCCCCGGCCGGCTTCTCGCTCGCCACGGACATCGCCGAGTGGCTGGTCAAGCAGGGCGTGCCGTTCCGTGTGGCGCACGAGGTCGCCGGCGAGTGCGTGAAGGTCGCCGAGGCCGAGGGCAAGGAGCTGGACGGCCTGACGGACGAGCAGTTCGCGAAGATCTCCGCCCACCTGACCCCCGAGGTGCGCTCCGTCCTCAACGTCCCGGGCGCCCTCGCCTCCCGCAGCGGCCGCGGCGGTACGGCACCCAGCGCGGTCGCCGTCCAGCTCGCCGAGGTCAAGGCGGACGTCGCGGCACAGCACCGGTGGGCGGACGCCAAGAAGAAGTAGCCGCCAGGCATCGCGAGTAGCCGCCGGGCGTCGCGAGTAGCCGCCGGGCGTCGCGGGTTACGTTGGTCGCAGCCAGCCGACCGGAACGGAGCCCGCGATGCCCTTCGCCCGTCTCGCCTCAGCCACGACGCCCACCTGCCACCTCGGCCTGGGACTCGCCGCCGTCGGCCGCCCCGGCTACATCAACCTGGGCCGCGAGGAGGACCTCCCACCGGTCCGCAGTGTCGACGCGCTGCGCGAGCGCACCCATGAACTCCTCGAGGCCGCCTATGCCCAGGGGGTGCGCTACTTCGACGTCGCCCGCTCCTACGGCCGCTCCGAGGAGTTCCTCGCCGACTGGCTGAACGCCCGCCCGGACATCGACGACGTGGTGGTCGGCAGCAAGTGGGGCTACACCTACACCGCAGGCTGGTCCACCGACGCCGAACAGCACGAGGTCAAGGACCACAGTCTGGCGACGTACGAGCGGCAGCGCGCCGAGACCGACGCACTCCTCGGCGACCGGCTCGACCTCTACCAGATCCACTCGGTGACCCCGGACAGCCCCGCCCTCACCGACAAGGAGCTCCACGCGAGGCTCGCCGAGGCCGCCGCCGCCGGCCTCAGCATCGGCTTCTCCACCAGCGGCCCCGCCCAGGCCGACGCGATCCGCGCCGCCCTCGAGGTGACGGTCGACGGAGCGCCCCTCTTCCGTACCGTCCAGTCGACGTACAACGCCCTGGAGACCTCGGCGGGGCCCGCGCTCGCCGAGGCACACGACGCCGGACTGACCGTCATCGTCAAGGAGGGCATGGCCAACGGCCGGCTCGCCGCGCCGCACGCCCCGGACGTGTTGCAGGCCGTGGCCGAGGAGACCTCCCTCGGCTGTGACGCCGTGGCCCTCGCCGTGATCCTGCGTCAGCCTTGGGTGGGTGTCGTCCTCTCCGGCGCCGCGACCGTCACCCAGCTCGCCTCCAACCTCCACGCGGCCGTCGTGGACCTGGACGTGGACCAGCTGACCCGCCTCACCACGCTGGCGGAGGACCCGCGCATCTACTGGGAGCAGCGCGGCCGACTGCCCTGGCACTGACGGATCACCCCTCCGACCAGCACTGATGAGTCACGCATGCCTATGGTGAGACAATGATGTCTCACATGGGCTAAACTTGTCTCATGGCCCTGGATCGTGACCACGTGCTGCGCAGCGCAGCCTCCCTGCTGACCCGCAAGTCCACGGCGACCATGGACGAGGTCGCCAAGGCCGCCGGGATCAGTCGGGCCACGCTGCACCGCCACTTCGCCGGGCGCGACGCGCTCGTGCGCGCGCTGGAGGCGCTCGGCATCGCGGAGTGTGAGGCGGCCCTGGACACGGCCCGCCTGGACGAGGGTCCGGCGGGCGAGGCCGTACGCCGCCTGGTCCGGGCCATCGAGCCCTCGGCCGCCCTGCTCGCCTTCCTCTACACCGAGAACCAGCTGTTCGAGGGCGAGCAGCAGAACCAGGGCTGGGCCCGCATCGACGAACGCCTCACGGCTCTGTTCCGGCGCGGCCAGGAGGGCGGCGAGTTCCGCATCGACCTCACCCCGGCCTGGCTCACCGAGGCGCTGTACGGCCTGCTGGCCTCCGGCGCCTGGGCGGTGGCCGAGGGCCGGGTGGCCTCGAAGGACTTCACCTACATGATCGTCGAGCTGTTGCTCGGCGGCGCACGACGTACGGACGCACCACGAAGAGAGGAATCATGACCAGCACCCTGCAGCCGGTTCGCGCGGCGGAGGTGGAGAAGCGCCCGGGCCGCTGGCTCGCGCTCTCCGTCCTCGTCCTGGCCGTGCTGCTGGTGGCCGTCGACGCCACCGTCCTCGGCCTGGCGACCCCCTACATCAGCGAGGACCTCAACCCCTCCGGCACCCAGCTCCTGTGGATCGGTGACGTCTACTCCTTCGTCATCGCCGGTCTGCTGGTCTCCATGGGCAGCCTCGGCGACCGCATCGGCCGCAAGCGGATCCTGCTCGTCGGCGCCACGGCGTTCGGTGCCATCTCCGTCCTGAACGCCTACGCGACGACTTCCGAACTGATGATCCTGGCGCGGGCGCTGCTCGGTGTCGCGGGCGCGACCCTGATGCCCGCCACCCTCGCGCTGATCCGCAACCTCTTCCACGACCCGCGCGAGCGCAGCCTCGCCGTCGGCATCTGGGGCGCGACGGCCTCCGCCGGTACGGCGGTCGGCCCGATCGCGGGCGGCTTCCTGCTCGAACACTTCTGGTGGGGCTCGGTCTTCCTGATCAACCTGCCGGTGATGGCGGTCCTGGTGCTCGTCGGTGTCCGCACGCTGCCCGAGTCCCGTAACCCGAACCCCGGCCCCTGGGACATGATCAGCGTCGTCCTGTCGCTCGTCGGCATGATCGCCCTGGTCTACGCGGTCAAGGAGGCCGCCAGCCACGGCTTCACCTGGCCCACGCTCGCCGCGGCCCTGCTGGGGGCGACGGCCCTCTACGGCTTCGTACGCCGTCAGCTCACCATGCCGGCCCCGCTGCTGGACATGCGCCTGTTCCGGCGCCGTGGCTTCAGCGGAGCCGTGCTCGCCGACCTGCTGACCGTGCTGGGTATGTCCGGCCTGGTGTTCTTCCTCTCCCAGTACCTGCAACTCGTCCAGGGCAGGCGCCCCTTCGAGGCGGGCCTGGCCGAACTGCCCGCCGCCGTCGGCGCGGTGGCGGCCGGCCTGGTCGCGGGGCGCGGGGCCCGCCGCCCCTGCGAGGGGGGGCGTGGGGTGGGGGGGGGGGGCGCCGGGGGGGGGGGCCGCGCCG
>NZ_JBEXYL010000086.1:0-32596 GCF_040630895.1 Streptomyces sp. NPDC005728 | reverse complement strand
CAGAAGGCCGCCCGCACCCAGGACAGGGTGCGGGCCTTCTGCGCTCAGGCGGCGCGGCATCCGGCTGCCCCTTGGTACGTGGCAGGGTGCGCGCTGCTGGTAACTGCCCGGGTACGCCTGTGCCCACAGGTGTCCGGACGGCCCGGGAGTCCTGGAAGTGGCTGCCCAGGGTGTGCCAGGACAGGCCGGGGTTCTCGAAGCGCAGCGCCTGCAGGCCAGCGGTGGGCGGCTCGCACCGCTGGTACTTCTCCATGGTGTAGGGCTGCTCGACCCACCGGAGCCCGCAGCGGTCACTGTCTAGGGCGCAGCGATAGTTGTCCTCGTTGAGCTCCGCCGCCTGCTACTAGCGCCTCCACACGGTCCGCCCGAGCCCCGGTATGGGAAGGTGAATTGTCCAACGACGGTGCGACGCGGGCGTCCTGTCAACCCCGTGATCCATCCCTGATCTTGCGTGGGTATCCCCGGCTTCAGCCGGGGATACCCACGCAAGATCAGGGATGGCGGATGAGCTGCTGTTTCCAGCCCTTGAGGGCTATTCACGGATCTCACGCTTCCGCTTCGCGTTCTGGTGGACGACACGGGCTGGCCGTCTCCCGGCCGGCGGAGCGGCGCTATGCCGCACGGGTCCTTCCGGGGCAGGGTTGATCGGCCCGACCCGCTCGCACACGATGTCTCCATGCGGATACTGATGCCCCTGCCCGACCAGGACTTCGACGTCACCGAGGTGGCCGTTCCCTGGCAGATGCTCACCGAGGCGGGCCATGAGGTGATCATCGCGACGGAGCGTCAGGGAACCACCCCTGCCGCCGACCCGAGGCTGCTGGACGGAGTCCTCTTCGGGAGGCTCGGCGCCGAGCCGGAGCCTAAACAGCTCTACCACCGGATGGTGGCTGACCCACGCTTTCGCGGCGTTGTGGCCTGGCAGGATCTCGTGGCCGCTGACTACGACGGTCTGCTGCTGGCCGGGGGGCATGCCCGCGGAATGCGGCAGTACCTGGGATCGGCGGTGCTGCAGCTGAAGGTCGCCGAGTTCTGGCAGCTGGGACGGCCGGTCGCGGCGATCTGCCATGGGCCGCTGGTGCTCGCCCGCGCGCAGGACCCGGCTACCAGCCGCAGTGTGCTTTACGGGCGCCGCACCACCTGTCTGCCCAAGTATCTGGAGCGATCTGCCTATTTGCTGACGGCATGGCGCCTCGGCCGCTACTACCGCACCTACCCGGCTTACGTGGAGGACGAAGTCACGGCCGTCCTCGCCTCGCCGTCCGACTTCCAGCGCGGCCCGCGCACGCTGTCACAGCGGGACACAGCCACCGATCATCGCCCGGCCTTCATCGTTGAGGACGGCAACTACCTCTCGGCCCGCTGGCCCGGCGACGCCTATCTCTTCGCCGGGCGGTTCCTCACCATGTTGGAGAAGACCGCCCGCACCTGATCACCGGCTTGCGGCCCGGCGCTCCTTGCATGCGGCCTTGCCAAGACAACCCAGCCCGACGATGACGGTTGAGCCGCTCGTGGCCGAGGACTCCGACCCGACCCGTTCTTTCTTGATCGCTAAAGCGGCCCCGCCGGGTACTTGATGGTTTCGACGACATTAGCCGTGTATCGGGCGGCGCCGTTGAGCTGGAACGCTACGACGCGGTTGGAGCAGGATCAGACGGGGTTGGAGCAGGATCAGACGGCGTTGGAGCAGGATCAACGGACCGGGCTGGTGGCCGGGGTACACCGGGAACTTAGGGCGGACCTGGCCGGCCCGCTGATGCTCGGCGATTCGACACCGACGAGCTGTTCAGGAGGCCCCGGTCGGATGCGTCGAGCACCCCACGACCACCCCATCGCGACCCTCGTTCGATCGACAAGGCCCAAGACCGGTACGACAACCGCTGGGGAAGATCTCGTACGACGAGTGAGGTGATGGAGGAGGAGCGGGGCGATCGACGGCTCGGTCCGCCGGTCCGTGGATCAGGCGTCCATGTGGAACTTGTCGATGTCCCAGTGCTGGTTGCCCCGCTCGGTGAAGACCAGGACGTTCAGCCGACCGCTGTTGAAGTTGAAGTCGCAGGTCTTGGACTTGCCCTTGCCTCCCACCTTGCACACGTGGACGCCGTCCGCGGCGGGCCCGAAGAGACTGACGGCGAAGGTGCGGCCGTCCTTCTTGAGGTCCTTGACCGTGAGAGTGTCGGTGGCCGAGTTGTACGACATGGAGCCCTGGGCGTACCGCTGGCTCACGTTGTGCGTGGCGGCCGAACTCGTGCCGGCGCCGACCGTGAAGGCGAGGCCGAGGCACACGGCGGCGGAAACGGGGGTGGCGATCAGCGCCCGACGTATGGACTTGTGCATGCGCGTTGCTCTTTCTGTTCGACGTGACCTGGAAGCAATGATCTCTCTTCGCAAATGCTAGACGCGCGGCGCGACTTGCCCGCCGGGGGGCGTCCCGATGACAGGCCTCACGCCTCCTGATCTGCCAGACCTTGCGCGGTCAGTGCTCTCCGGGCGGGGTTCGCCGTCCGAAGTCCCCAATCCGCCGGGGACTGGGGGGACTTCGGGCCTGCATCGGCCGAGCCCGACCAGTTCGGTCCAGCTCGACAGCCTGCATCCGGTTCAGCCCTCCGAGCCGGCCGTTGCCGGCATGGCCCCCGGATGGCCTCGTCCAGGATCACCTCGGATCGGCTCTGCAGCGCAGGCACACACCGACGACAGTGCATGCCGCCTGCGTGCGCGGGTGTTCACTACTAACCTCGCACTTTCACGCGGCAGGACGTCCAGTGAGTGATCAGAAACGCGGAGAGTGCTCCTGACCTGCAACGATGGGACTTGTCTAGGGTCCAGATCGTCGAGTGAAAGAAGCACTCTGCAGGTGAAGAAGCGTATCGGGTCCTACCCGCGTGTCCGTACCGAAGGCGGTGGTCGCGAGGTGGTCTCCCAGGCTGGCGGTGTGCTGCTGGTGGAGCCGATCCGCAAGACTGGTCTGGACACGGCCATATCGACAGAGCTGGCGCCATGGCGCAAGCCGCGGGCGGTGCATGATCCAGGCAAGAGCCTGCTGGACGTGGCGCTCGCGGTGGCGTTGGGCGGGGACTGTCTGGCAGACGTCGGCATGCTGCGGGCCGAGCCGACGGTGTTCGGGCCGGTCGCCTCCGATCCGACGGTCCCGGCTGATCTCCATGCTGGCAGCGGGCGGGAAGCGGGCACTGACCGCACTGCGGCAGGCACGCGCTCAAGTCCGTGAACGTGTGTGGACGTTGGCCGGTGACGCGGCACCGGACACGGCCGGGCAGGTGGTCGTGGACCTGGACGGGGTGCTGGTGATCGCGCATTCCGAGAAGCAGGATGCGGCCGCCACCAGGAAGAGGACCTTCGGGCAACATCCGCTGATGGGGTTCGTCGACCACGGCCGGGGCGGGTCCGGGGAGCCGGTGGCCGGGCTGCTCGGGCCTGGGAACGCGGGCAGCAACACTGCTGCCACAACAGTTCCCCGTGGTTTCCCGCTGGATCTGGCACGGGTGTGGCACAGGGAACTTCTGATCGGAGAGCTCTTCGCCGCAAACCCCGTCCTTTAGGGCGGGGATAGGCGATCCCTGGTTCGGAGCCGCGGAGCGGCGGAGTTCGCTGCGTTGTCAGTGGCGTGCACTGCGTTGATCACATTGGTTGAAGGGGGGTGTTCCATGCTGTCTGGTCGTAGGTACCGGCTTGAGCTGACGGCCGAGCAGGCTGGGCAGTGCGAGGAGTTCGCGAACGTGTGCCGGGCGGTGTGGAACACCGGCCTGGAGCAGCGGCGTGAGTACCGGCGCCGTGGCGCGTGGATGAACTACGTGCCCCAGGCTGCCGAGCTGGCCGCCGCCAAGCGTGAGCACGAGTGGCTGAAGGCCGCACCGTCGCATGTGCTTCAGCAGACTCTCCGTGACCTCGACAAGGCGTGCCGGGATCACGGGACGTTCAAGGTGCGGTGGCGGTCGAAGTCCCGGTGGGCGCCGTCGTTCCGATTCCCCGACCCCAAGAAGATCAGCGTGGAGCGGCTGGGGCGGAAGTGGGGTCGGGCGAAGCTGCCGAAGCTGGGGTGGGTCCGGTTCCGCTGGTCCCGCCCTCTCGGCGGTGAGGTCCGTTCCGCGACCGTGTCCCGGAAGGGCGGGCACTGGTTCGTGTCGTTCCTCGTCGACGACGGTGCGGTCACCCCCGAGCGGCACGCGATGCCGAACACGGTGGTGGGGATCGACCGCGGGGTGAAGACGGCCGCGGTCACCTCGGACGGTGACTTCCACGACCGGGAGTTCATCCGCCCTGGCGAGGCCGCCCGGTACCGCCGGCTCCAGCAGCAGCTCGCCCGCACCCGGCGCGGCAGCAGCAACCGGCGCAAGGTCATCACGGCCATGGGCCGGATCATGACCCGGGTGGCGGACCGGCGCGGGGACTTCTGCGCGCAGACCGCCGCGCAGCTCGTGCAGAAGAACGCCCTGGTCGTCCTCGAAGACCTGCGGACCCGGAACATGACCGCGTCCGCCGCCGGCACCCCCGTCGAGCCCGGGAAGCGGGTCCGGCAGAAGGCCGGGCTGAACCGGGCCATCCTCGACAAGGGATGGCACCGCCTCGAACTCGCCCTCACCAACGCCGCCCGGTACACCGGCACGCCCGTGGTGAAGGTCAATCCCGCGTACACGTCGCAGCGGTGCTCCGCCTGTGGCTTCGTGACCGAGAACAACCGCGAGAGCCAAGCGGTCTTCCGGTGCAAAGCCCCAGCCTGCGGACACCACGAGCACGCCGACGGGAACGCCGCGAAGAACATCAAGGCCGCAGGACATGCGGTCTCAGCCTGTGGAGACCTCGGCACCAGCCGGTCCGTGAAGCAGGAACCTGTAGGCCGGGCAACCGGCCGAACCCCCTCATAGGGGAATCCCCCTCCTTCAGGAGGGGGAGGAAGTCAACCTTGGCCCTATCGGACCGTCGCGTGCCTGGTCCCGGACGGGGACCAAGTCTCTCCTAGAGGGCCTGCGGCAATCCGTCAAGTCCCGAGATTCCGTGACGTGACGGGATTCGACTGTCGGGGCCCAATTGGGACGTGGATTGATGCAGGTAGATTGCCGCCCTCATTATCCAGAAAAGTTGGCTAGTCGCAGGGATAATTGACCTTAGGGTCTACCTCTGCCATGGATGTTGGAGGCTGGATGAATGCACCCCCTCCGCCCCAGTCCTGGCGCCCCGACGAGGAGGACTCCCTGATGTGGGTCCGGGGGATCCTCGACGCCCTATCCCTGCTCGCCGGGCCCATTGGGCCGCTGCTCGTCGCTGGCGGCGAATACGTCTACCGCCGCCGCCATCTCCTCTTCGGGGCCAACGGCCAGCCGCTTCAGGCTGTCGGTCTGATGGGTGACTCGCCCCCTGTCACGTACGGACGCTGGGATCACCTCGATGCTGCTGCGACACTGGGCGGGCTTGGGGGTTGGCAGCAGGTGGTATCCGTCGTCCCCCAGCTGGACTCTCCGGCGCGCCGGTCAGGGCTGCGTGATGGCGACCCGGTCTCCCTGCTTCTAGCCGGCAGCACCGGAACGGCGCAGCGTAACGGCCTGGTCATTCCGGCCTGGATCGGGCAGCGCCTCGACGTCACCGTGCCGCGTGGCGAGTACACGATCGCTGGAATGGGGGCGAGTCGCGACACATTGTTCACCGCCCGTGACCCCGTCAGGGCGGCAGGTGCGCTGCGGCTGCCGGCTGGCAACCACCCCACGGCACCGCTCGCACTCCAGCCCCGTTCGGCCCTTACGTCGCCCACGTTGAAAGTGGTGGAATGCCGCTGGTGCCATCGCCTGGTCGTGAACCCGACTGCCCACGCACTCATCTGCCCGTGCCGCCCGCTACCGTATCGCTGCGACGCCTGCGGGAAAGGCTTCACCACCGAGAACGCGCACTGCATACACCAGTTTCTGGAACATGACCGTTCCCCCATTCAGCGTGCGGAGCGGCAGGCGAGGCTCCGGGCCGAGACCGGCCAAAGCAGTTGCCCGCTCTGCGGCAGCACATACACTCTCCGTTACCTACACATGTTGATGTGCCCTGCTGCGTACCCATATGCCTGTACGGACTGCACGGCCACCTTCACCACCCACACCCAGTTGGTCGTCCATCGTCAGAGCCACCAGCCCTGGCGGCTGAGCGAGTGAGATGGCTATCGGCCGGGCCTTCTTGGAGGTCACGCAGATAGGCGGGGTGGCGGACCCCGGCAGCAAACCAGGTACAGGTCTTGGCGATCATGGACTTGCGACGCTCTGTGATCACTGGGGAGACCTGTGCCTGTACTGCCATCGTGGCTGACCGAGCCGCTGTGGGGCCAATTCGCTGCCCGGCTGCCTGAGCGGCCGGCCTACGTGCCGACCCATCCGCTGGGCTGCTACCGCCTACGCATCACCGACCGAATCGTCTTCGACAAGGTGCTGCAGCTCCTGCGCTTTGGCTGCTCCTACGAGGCGATCGCCGATACAACCTGCTTCGCCACCACGATCCGCAAGTGTCGTGACGAGTGGATTCGGCTTGGCATCTTCGCCAAACTCAAGCGGATCGCGCTGGAATCCTACGACCGGATCGTCGGGCTCGTGCTTGATCAGAGCGCTGTCGATGGCTCCATCACCAAAGCGCCCGGCGGCGGTGAGGTCGCCAGGCGCTCACCGGTCGACCGCGGCAAACAGGGTCTGAAACGCTCCGGCATGACGGATGGTTACAGAATGCCGCTCGGCCGCATGCTGGCTGGAGCAAACCGTCACGACTCGCCGCTGCTCGCTCCGACTCTGGGCCGCTTCAACAACCTGGGACCATTGCCGGACAACATCACCGTGCACTTGGACGCCGGCTACGACTCGGACAAGACCCGTGCCCTTCTCGACGAGCGCGGCCTGCACGGCCGCATCGCGCGCAAGGGTGAGAAGGCGCCGATCCAGGCAGGCCAGAGGTGGCATGTCGAAAGGACCCACGCCTGGCAGAGCGCCTTCTGCCGCCTCGCCCGCTGCTATGAGCGCCGGACGACTGTCATCGACGCCTTCTTCGACCTCGCCGACACGATCATCACCATCCGTAGCCTGATCCGATGGGCATGGACCACCCGTCGCTGGGACGGACGCCCGAACCCACGACCGTGAAGGCACGCCCATCTGGCGACCTCTCGCCGGCGTTGACAGCGAGCCGTCGTCGGTGGTCGGTGCGCCGGGCTGCGGGCCATGGGCCATGGGGGTGGAGGTGCCCCCGCCGATTGCTATCCCGGCGTGCTGTCTTCGGTCATGGCCTGGGTGCCGATGACGTTGAGGAGCCTGATCCGGTCGGCGGCGTCGCTGCCGGGAGCGGCGGTATATGTGACGATGCGCAGATCGCTGCCGGGAGCGATGAGCACGTCACAGTCGAAGGTGAGTGTGCCGACGTCGGGGTGATGGACGGTCTTGGTGTCCGACTCATGGATGCCGACGATGCCCGTGTCCCACAGGCGTGCGAAGTCGGTGCTGACACTCCGCAGGTCCTTGATCAGGGAGCGCAGGCCGGCATCGGCCGGGTAGCGGGCGGTAGCCGTCCTGAGATCGGCGACCACGGCCGCCTCGAACCGGGCCTCCTGCTCGAGGGTGTGGCTGACCCGGCTCGGCAGACCGGCGAAGTGCCGCCAGACGATGTTGCGCTCGCGTCCGCGCAGCGCGGATGCGTCTCCGAACAGAGCCGCCCACAACGGGTTCCACAGAATCAGGTTCCACGCGGCGTCATGCACGCTCAGCGGTGAGCCGTCCAGTTGGTCGAGCAGCCTTCGGACCCCCGGTGGGATGTGCGTCGACAGCTGCCCGGGGCCCGGCGCTGGCTGGCCCGCGAGGAGATACAGGTATTCGCGCTCGGCTGCCGACAGCCGCAGGGCGCGGGTCAGCGCGGACAGGACCTGCGCCGACGGGGAGGTGGCCCGCCCCTGCTCCAGGCGGATGATGTAGTCCACCGACAGACCGGCGAGCTGTGCCAGTTCTTCGCGGCGCAGCCCGGCGGTCCGACGTACTCCGCCCGAGGGCAGCCCGACCGTTTCGGGGGCGATCCGGTCCCGCCAGCCGTGCAGGGCTCTGCCCAGTTCCCTGGATTCACTCACCGTCCCAGTATCGCGTTGCCGCGCCCGGACAGCCTGGTACTGCCAGTCCACTGGCTGAGGCGGGCACTGCCTGTCCCTCCGCGGTGCGAGGAGGGTGGAGGCGTCACCACCCCACCGATCACGGAGTGAACACATGACCGTCACATTGATCACTGGAGCGAACAAGGGCCTGGGTTTCGAGACCGCCCGCCGCCTGATCGAGGCCGGGCACACCGTCTACGTCGGGGCACGCGATGCACACCGCGGCCGGGAGGCGGCTGACAGGCTCGGCGCCCACTTCGTTCAGCTCGACGTCACTGCCGAGGATTCTGTCAAGGCTGCCGCCGAATTCGTCCGCGCGGACGCCGGCCGTCTCGACGT
Organism: Streptomyces sp. NPDC005728; assembly: GCF_040630895.1. NCBI lineage: Bacteria > Bacillati > Actinomycetota > Actinomycetes > Kitasatosporales > Streptomycetaceae > Streptomyces > Streptomyces sp. NPDC005728. The sequence goes on along the minus strand of NZ_JBEXYL010000086.1, from coordinate 24,147 downwards.
CCTGGTCAACAACGCCGGGATCGTGGGCGCGCGCAAGCCGGTCGGCGAGGTCACCGGGGCCGACATGCTGACCACGTACGACACGAACGTCGTCGGCGCCGTGCGCGTCACGCACGCCTTCCTGCCGCTGTTGGAAGCGAGCGATGCCCCGGTCGTCGTCAACGTCGGCAGCGGTCTGGGCTCGCTGGCGGCATGCGCCGACCCCAGCCGGGTGGAGTTCCAGGTGATGGCGCTGGATTACAACTCCTCCAAGACCGCGCTGGTCATGGTCACCGCGCAGTACGCGAAGGCTTTCCCTGCCATCCGGTTCAACGCCGTCGACCCCGGCTACACCGCCACCGACCTCAACGGCCACATGGGCACGCAGACCATCGAGGAAGGCACGGAGATCATCGTCCGTATGGCCTCGATTGGCTCCGACGGCCCGACCGGTGGCTTCTTCGACAGGACCGGCCCGGTCGTCTGGTAACGCTCCGGTCGCTGATGCGCCTGCGATGGCAGCCCAGCGGGCGGGGTGGGTGGTAAGCCAGCCGTTCAGGCAACAGCGCGGCGAATTGATTCAAGAGCGGTTCGGTCAGCCACGATGTCGGGGCAGGCACAGATCTCCCCCGTGACAGCAGAGCGTCGCAACTCCCAAGGATCAACAAGATCTGCTCCTGCTTCGCCGACGGGGGGCGCCCCGTACCAAGCTGCGCGACCTCGAAGAACTCCTAACGAAATGGGGTGGCAGCTGCGCTCCTGACAGAGCGGCGATCTCCCGGTACTCGCCGATGAAGGGGCAGCCATGGGCGACATCGCTCCGAGGGAGCTCATCTCTCTCGCCGATGACGAGGGGAACAGCGTCACCGTCAATGTGCTGGGGCGCGATCCGGGATGGAGCGCCGGACTGGAGGCCGAGATCGTGGTCCAGACGCCCTTCGTGTCCGGCCGTATCGACTTGATCCTGTACTCATCGAAGCGGGAGAGCTGGGCGGATGCGCTGGACAAGCTCGACGCCGGCGAGGACGTGGCCTGGATGGAGATGAGCAACGGGCCGTCCGTCTTCATCCAGCTTGCAGGCGAGCGCGACTGCCCTGAGGTGGTCGTGGAGGACGAGTCGGGGTCCATGGTCACCGTGCGGGTGCCGCTTGTTCCTCCGGACGACTGCGCCACTGGTCGTACGCCTGGTACCTGATCCACGAGATCGTCATCCGGGTCGTGGTGGGCCGGATCGGTGACACGCCGGTGACGTGGGCGCTCGTCCTCGCCCTGAGCCTCGCCCTGTCGGCGGCCGCCTACCACTGGGTCGAGCACCCGCTGGAGCGGTGGCTGCGGCGGGTGGGGCCGGGGGTGGGTCAGGCGCCCGCGTGCAGGTACCCGGCCCAGAGCGACGGGGTGCCGGGGAACTCGTCGCGCAGCGCCAGGACCGACGTTCGGAGCGCGGCCGCGGAAAGGGCGCAGTGCAGGCCCTCGGCGTCCGACAAGGACGCGTAGAAGCCCTTCGCCACCGTCGCCGAGATCACGTCGTCCACCTCCCACAGCGTGCCCACCACATGCCGGAAACCGGCCAGTTGGAACGCGCTGGTCAGGTGGATGGCCTCGTCCAGGAGATCCGGCGCGGCGGTGTACGTCGTCCGGCAGGCCGACAGATAGGCCAGCTCGGCCCGCTCCAGCGCCACGGAGGCGACCCCGGCGACGTTCAGCGCCGTCGTCTCGTGGTCCCACAGCAGCAGTCGGCTGCGCGAGGGATCGACGGCATCGGTGACCGCATGACACGCCAGGTGGATCACCCGGGCGTCGATGAGCCCGGCCAGGACCGCCGCCCGCGTGGCCGCACCGGTGACGATCGTCGGGTCCGGCAGCACCGCCGCCACCGCGGCCGCCTCCTCCGAGGCCCCGAACAGCGGAGGGGCACCCGGGGTGGCCGGCATGGCGACGATCAGCGAGCGCCCCGGCCCGCCACCGGCCGGCCGCGGGCGCCGGGCGTGCCGCAGGGCACGGATCGTGGGCGTGTACGAGGACACGACCCGGTCCAGGACCGTACGGTCACCGCCCCCGGCGGACTCGGCGTGGTGCCCGGCGGCGTGCAGCGGCAGCGAGCCCAGCAGGCCGCCGGGGGACCACCACACACGGGGCGGCTCACCGCCGCGCCCGGAACCCGGGCCGATGCCCAACGCCAGCAGGACCGGCTCCGCGGCCACGTCCCAGAGCCACCCCAGGATGCCGCTCAGGGTCCGCTGCGCCTCCCGTTGGGCACGCCAGTCGGTCTCCGGGTCCGCGACGACGGCGAGCGTGTGGTGCCAGAGGTCGGCCTGTGAGGTCAGCTCCGCGTGCGTGAGGCGGGGCAGCGGCAGGTGCCGCACACCGCCGCTGGTGACCAGGAGGGCGTCGCAGCGTGTCTCGTCGCAGTTGAACACCACGATCGGTCCCGCTTCCGCCGTGGCGAGGAGCGCCTCGGGCTCCGGCGGCCGGGCGAACGAGGCGAAGCCTTCCAGGCCGCGGATCTCCTCGATCGTGGCCGTGAGTTCGGCGGCGGCCCGAGGGCGGTCCAGGGTCCCGTCGTCCTCGCTGTCGAGGAGGTTGCGCAGGTGTACGAAGCGGTCGGCGAGCCCGGGATGGCTCCGCCGCAGGTCCGAGATGTCACCGCGGGTGTCCAGCATCTGGCTGAGGAGGACCGTGCGCCCCTGTTCCAGGCTCTGGAGGGCGCTGCGCGCGGCGTACGGCAGGAGGGGCAGGTACGGCACGTCCGGGCGCCGCTGCTCACCCGCGTCGAGGGCCGCGGCCGCGGTGAATGTGACCAGGGCTGAGTGGTCCTTCACCGCGTGTTGCTGATCGGCCCGCGCGATCCGGCGCGGGGCGGCGAGGGGGATCAGTCCGACGGCGTACTCCAGGAGCTCGAGGGCGGCCAGCACGTCCACGGGATAGAGCGTGAGCGCGGCCGCCTGTGCCGAGCGGATGCGATGGGACGCCGCGAGGGTCTCGCTGCCGGCCGCCTTTTCGAGATCGGCGACGGCCTCCACGATGCCGAAGGGGATCACGGTCCTGCCAGTGAGCTCGCTGAACGCCCGGAACATCGAGTCCGGTTCGGTCGCCTCGGCCTGTTCCTTGTGGGCGATCCCCAGGTTGTGGTGGAACATCCCGAGGGCGGCGTGGTCGGGCGGTGCGAGGTCGACGACGCGCCGGCACAGGGCGACGAGGTCGTCCACATCGACCCGTTCGGGATTTCGCCGCCGCTCCTCCAGGAGTGCGCCCACCAGAGAGGTGAGCGTCGGCAGCGCGACCGGATCGTTCGCCGGTACCGCGTCGGCGGCGCGCTGTGCGTACACGAGGGCCTCGTCCAGATCGGCCGGTCCGCCGCTGTGGCCATAACGGCACAGGAGCGCGCTGCTGAGCCCCGACAGCACGATCGGCGCCTCGGATTCGTCCGGTTCGCACGACTCCACCGCGCGCCGCAGCAGGTCCACGGCCTCGTCCAGTTGTGTGGAGTCACGTGTGCGGTCGAAGAGCTCCTTGAGCGCGAACCCGAGCCCGTGCAGCTCCCGGGTCCTGATGGCAGCGGCAGTGGCGTGCAGCCGCCGCAGCGTCCGCACGGCGTCGTTCAGGTCGTCGAGGCTGCCGGTGCGGGCGCCCCGTTCGGCCAGGGCCGTGCCGAGGAGGCACAGGGCGTCCACCCCGACGGGGCCGTGGAGCTGGTCCTCACCCACGGCCCGCACGGCCTCGCGGGCGCGGTCGACCGCCTCGTCCAACGCGGCCAGGTCCCCGGTGTGCTGGTAGAGGTAGACGAGCGACATGCCGAGCTGCACCAGCACACCGGGGCGTGCGGGATGGACGTCCGGGGCCGCCCCGAGCGCCTCGCGGCAGGCGGCGACCGCCTCCCGGAGTGCGTCGAGCCCCTGGCCCGCGCGGTACCGGGCGCGGTGCACCTGGGCGGCCAGCCAGCCGAACAACAGCACGCCGTCGGCCGAGGACACCTCGCGGACGGCGGCCGAACCCAGAAGCTCAGCGGCCTCGTCGAGGTCCTCGGGCCGGCGCGCGAGGACGTACCGGAACCACAGGGCCCGGGGGAGCGCCCGGGTCAGGACGGCCCGGGGGTGGGGCGACGCCTGGTGGCCGTCCCGGTCGGCCAGTCCGGCACGGATCACCGTGACGGCCCGCTCCACGTCGTCGGCGGTCGGCTGCCGCTCGATGCGCTCCAGGAGAGCGATGGCCAGTTTGCGGAGAAGGTCCCAGCGGAGGGTGATGTCGTCGTCCGGGATGAGGGCCAGCGCCTGCTCGTGGGCGTCGACCACGACGTCCAGATCGTCCGGCCGTTGATCGTGCTGGTACCGCAGCCAGTAGGCGTTGGCCCGCCTCATCGTCACGTACGCACGTTCGTGCACCGTGTATGTGTCTGGCACCTCGCGCTGAAGCGCCGTCCACTGCCGGATCGCCTCGTCCAGGTCCGCCCTGTCGGCGCCCGTCGTGAAGCGCTTCTCCAGGCCTTCCGCGACCGCCTCCCGCGCGTACGAGCGCAACTCGGGGAAGTCCAGGACCGCGCGGCCCGCCGCCAGCACGTCGTCCCACCGGTGTTCCGCCCGCGCACGAAGGACCCGGTCGCGCAGCAACGAGGCGAGCATCCCCATGAGACCGTCCCGGTCAGCGGTGGTGAGGGCCTCCCGCAACGCGAGGACGCACGCCTCGAACGCGGTGCGCAGGTCGTTAGCGGACCCGGTGAGCCCGTGGCGACGGGCCAGGGCGATGGCGATGTTGCCCCGGACGCCCGGCCCGCTCGGGTGGCCGGCCGGCGTGACCCGCGCGGCCCGGCTCAGGAGGCCGATGGCCTGTAACAAAGCATTGACGTCGCCCAGGACGTCGTACCGCGTGTACAGCACCGTTCCCAAGCCGCCCAGATGGACGCCGTACTGGTCGTTGTCCGGGTCGGCGTGCTCCAGCAGGAACCAGCACCATGCGGCGAGCTCGGACAGGTTCTCCCCGACGTCGCCCTCGCCGGATAGGGCCTGGGCGAGCCGGGTGTCCACGTGCGTGCTGTGCGCGTCCGCGATCTCCGTCCTGAGACCGTCGGGGATGAGGAACATCCGGTCGGGGAAGAAGTGCGGAGCCAGCATGCGCACCGCGTCGTCGAGATCGGACTGCGCGCCGTGCCGTTCGTACCGGTGCCAGTACAGATGGCCGAGGACGGCCGTGACCTGCTCGTCCGTGGGATCGTCGGCGACCAGCCGCGCCAGGTCGGCCATCAAGGCGGGGTCCGGGTCGGGGGAGGGCCCCGCCCACAGCGTCTGCAGGGCCCGCACGGCCCGCGCCAGCAGCTCGCCACGTGATTCCCGGCCAGGTTCGCCCACCACAGTCGCCCCCCAACTACCTTCCACCGCCGCCCCGTTCATGCATGATGCCCTGAAAGCACCAGTGCGCGGAGGGAGTCGGGATGACGGAGGAAGAATCGACCGCAAGGGTCAGACGGGGCCTGTCGTACGTCTGCGAACACCTCGACGCGCTGCGCGAACACCTGGCCGAACTGGGCCGGACCGAGGAACTCGACCGGTTGAAGCGAGCCGTCGTCGACGGGAACGAGGACCCTGCGACGCCGCTCGACGCCATCGACCGGATCGTTCGCGCGGACGGCGACGCGCGCGGCGCCTACGGGGCGAGCGCCCGCACGGTCCCCGAGCCCGGGCCCGTCGGCGTGGGGCCCGCCGCCGAAGCCGATGTCGCCTTCCTCTGCCCCCTGGGCGCCTGCGCACGCGTGGAGTGGGCGGAGCCCACGATGCGGGAGGCCCCGCGCTGCCGGATGGGCGGGGTTCCGCTGCGCTGGGTCAAGGGCTGAGATGGGCGGCCTGCTGACGGAGCTGGGCAAACGCCTGGCGGAGCGGTGGATGTCCCTGCTGGTGCTCCCGGGCGCGCTGTTCCTGGCCGCCGCCTTCGCCGCCCGGACGCTCGGCCACGCCCACGCCGTCGACCTGGACCTCCTGGTCGGCGAGGCACAGGCGTGGCGCCCGGCGCCCGGTGCGGGAGCCGGAGCACGGCTCGCGGTGCTCCTGCTGGTCGTGGCGCTGCTGGCCGCCGCCGTGGGCCTCGTGGCCCAGACGCTCGGCTCACTCGTGGAGCGCCTGTGGTTCGCGGCCGACTGGGGCTCCTGGCCCCGGCCGCTGCGTGCCCTCGCGCGGTGGCGGGTGGCCAGGCGCCGGCAGCGGCGCGCCGGTGCCGTGGCCGCGTACGAGCGGGAGCGGCGGCGTTCCGGTGAGCTGCTGGCCTCCGGCACGCCCGGCGGCGGGACGGACCTGGGGCCGGCCCGGCTCGCCGTGGCCCGCGTCTCGCCCGAGGAGCCCCATCGGCCCACCTGGTCCGGTGACCGGATGCACGCGGTCACCCTGCGCCTCGCCCGCGACCTGGACCTGGACCTGGCCACGGTGTGGCCCGCCTTGTGGCAGTTCCTCCCGGACGCCCCGCGCCAGCAGATCGAAACGGCCCGCGAAGCCCTCGACCGGGCCACCACCCTGGTGGCCTGGGCGGTCCTGTACGCGGTCCTCGCGGTCTGGTGGTGGCCCGCACTGCCGCTGGCCGTCGCCACGTACGTCACCGCCCGGCTCCGTATTCGCAGCGGTGTGGACGCCTACGCGGCCCTCATCGAGGCGTCGGTCCACGTGTACGTCGCCGAACTGGCCGAGCGCCTGCACGTGCCCGCCCAGGGGGTCGTAGGCAGGCGCACGGGCTGGGAGGTCACCTGCCTGCTGCAGGGCAAGCGTCACCTCATCGACCTGACGGCCCACGAACCCCAGTAGTCAGCGCCGGCCAGGCGGCGGGGGAGACGGCGGACCGCCCTGCCCGTACGAGGTGTCCTCCGGACGACTGGATTGCTGACCACGGGCAGCGTTTGCAGCAGGTGATGGATTACTGGGTTCCGATGCTGTCAGCGTAGAGAGACAAGCCGTCGCCAGCGGATGAGTGCGCATCCCAGGGTGAGGAAGGCTTCGTGGATGTCGTCGCGGATCTCCCAGCGGATCCGCAGACGGCGGAACCAGTGCAGGTGGGCGAAGGCTCGCTCGACCACCCAGCGTTGAGTGCCGAGTCCGGAGCCGTGTTCGGTGCCGCGTCGTGCGATCAGTGGCTTCATGCCGAGCGCGCGGACGAGGCGGCGGTACTTGTCGTGGTCGTAGCCGCGGTCGCCGAGCACGATGTCGGGGCGGCGCCGGGGTGCCGTGCGCGATCATGGAGTTCATGTCGGCGACCTGCTTCGCCGCCGAACCCGCCGCGTCCGTGTAGACGAGTTGGTAGCCGAGCTTGGCGGCCTCATCCTGCATGCTCTTGGTCTGCGCGATGCGCCAGGGGTTGTTGCTCTCGGTCTGCGCGAAGCCGACCTTGTACTTGTCCTTCCTGGCCAGCGGGGGCAGCTCACTCATCGGTTCCTTCTTTCCCTCGGCGTTCGCAACGTCAAAGGAAGAATGGGACATGATCGACTCCAGCGGGACCGAGGTTGCCGTAGTCGGCGTGGTGTGCGAAAGACTCGCTGGCGATCACGCGTGGGCCGGACGGCCGAGTGAAGACGCCCGCTTCAGCCCGTGATCGGCCGGACAAGTCCTAGCTGGTGAGCGCGTGATCATCTGTCGCCAATAGCAGGCTTCTATTGCTTGTCGCCTCTCTGCCATCGGCGGGTGGGTACTGCGCGGAGGCACGGTGGGAGGCATGAATGACAGGCCGACCACACCGGTCGCACAACCCTGAGGAGACATTCATGAGCCAGCCCACCCACCTGGACATCGAGTTCGCGGCGCCCGACGGCGTGACCTTGCGCGGGGCGCTGTACGTTCCCGACCGGCCCGGCCGACACCCGGCGATCACCATGGCCCACGGGTACGGCGCGGTGAAGGAATGGCGCTGCTCCGCCTCGCCGCCACGTTCGCCGGGGCCGGATTCGTCGCCCTGGACCACGACCACCGCACCTTCGGCGCCAGCGACGGCACCCCCCGGCAGGACATCGCCCCCTGGAAGCAGATCGAGGACTGGCGGCGCGCCATCGCCTACCTGGAATCGCGCCCCGAAGTCGACGCCGACCGGATCGGACTGTGGGGATCCAGCTATGCCGGCGGGCACGCGATCGTGCTCGGCGCCACGGACCGCCGTCTGAAGGCCGTCGTGGCCCAGGTGCCGACCATCAGCGGCTTCGAGCAGTCCCGGCGCCGCGTCGCCCCCGACGACGTCCCTGCCCTGGAGGCCGCCCTCGACGCCGACGAACGCGCCCAGCTGGCCGGCGAGGCGCCGCGCACCCAGGCCCTGGCCAGCGCCGACCCGGCCGTCCCCGCCTCCTACCGCGCCCAGGATGCCGTCGACTTCTACCTCCAGGAACTCCCCGAAGGAACACGCTGGGACAACACCGTCACCGTCCGCTCCACCCGCAACGCGCGCATGTACGAACCGGGCGTCTTCATCGACCGTATCTCCCCCCACCCCGCTGCTGATGATCGTCGGGAAGCAGGACACCGTCACCCTCACCGACACCGCACTCGTCGCCTACAACCGAGCGCTGCAACCAAAGGAGCTGGTGATGCTCCCCGGCGGGCACTTCGCCCCGTACACCACCGAGTTCGCCCGCGCCTCGGCTGCGGCCACCGACTTCTTCCGCAGCCACCTGGCACCAAGCGGAGACTAGTCCGCCATTACCCTCAGCTTCAGAGCGTGCCGGAGGAATGTGCGCGGCCAACGTTGCCGCACTTTCGTCGGTAGGCGACTTGCGCCAAGCCCGCCACGGGCCGCGTCGGCCGCACACGGGCGGGAAGGACGGTCCGTCAGGCTGGGGGGACGGGCAGCAGCCGGTAGGCGTCCCCCTGTGTGATCACGCGGCCGCCGGTAGGCGGTGCGAAGTGCGTGCCCAGGACGAGGGTGTCCGTACCGGCCAGAGAGCCGAGCAGCTCGCGGCGCGTGACCTCGGACTGCCGAGGGTCGATGTCGACGCAGGCGCCGATGGCGGGATGGGCCAGCTGGATCGGATGGTGGATGCAGTCGCCGGTGATCAGCGCCGTCTCACCCCCGCTGGTCAGCTCGACGGCGACGTGACCGGGAGTGTGGCCTGGCGTGGGCGCAAGACGCAGGCCCGGGGCGATTTCCACGCCCTCCGCCGGGACGTCGACGAGGTCCAGCAGACCAGCCTGCTCGACCGGGATCACGGAGTCGCGGAACATCTGCTCGCGCGCCACGTCCATGTCGTACGTGGTCCAGAACTCCCGCTCGGTGCGGGAGGTGAGGTAGCGGGCGCTAGGGAAGGCGGGGGTCCACTCGCCGTTGACGTCCTGGGTGTTCCAGCCGACGTGGTCGGCGTGCAGGTGGGTGAGGACGACCAGGTCCACGGAGTCCGGGGGGAATCCGCCGGCGGTGAGGCGCTCCAGGAAGTCGGTCTGCAGGTTGTGCCAGGCCGGGTTGGCGCGCTCCTTGCCGTTACCGATGCCGGTGTCGACGAGCACACGCTGCCCGTCCACGACGAACGCGAAGCTGTGGCTGTCGAGGCGCAGGATGTTCTCGTGGTCGGCGAAGTGGGGCTGCAGCCAGTCCTGGCCGGCCACCACCTCGGGAGTGGCGTCGGGTAGCAGCCAGGGTCCGGTCGCGGGCGGCAGAACAACCTCGTCGACGCGGTGGACGGTGACGTCGCCGACGGTCCAGGAGGGGGCAGTGGCTGCGGGGGAAGTCCGCATAATTCGTCGTTTCTCTTTCTCTTCAGCGAGGGTGTTCGCTCTCTTCAGCGAAGGTGTTCATTTGCTCGACGCATTCGGTTGTCCGATGGGTGGGCTGCCCCGCGGGGTGACGAGTGCTGTCTCGGTTGCCGACAACGTCGCCTTGTTCGCCCGGGCAGTCCGCAACCGTTACGGCCACGTGGACATTCTGATCCACAACGACGGCATCAACCCGATGGGCTTCTGCGACACCCTGGAGCGGATCACCTGGCGCCGCATCATGGACCACAACCTCAAGGGGTGGCGCTCGTTGCGAGTGAGATCGCCGATCAGGCGGTGAGGTCATATTCGCCCATTGATCGAACCGGTTTTCATCGCCTGGCGGGCGAGACGGACCGGACCCTGTACGGCGGCCCGGGTGCACGAGCTGCGGGAGATCGTCAACGCGATCCTCTACGTCAACCGCACCGGCATTCCGTGGCAGTACCTGCCGCACGACTTCCCGCCGCACAAATCCGTCTACGACTACTACGCCAAGTGGGAAGCGGACGGCACGACCCAGCAGGTCCACGACCTGTTACGGGACAAGACCCGACGGGCCCGTGGCCGCAGCGCGGAGCCCACCGCGGCCGTGGTCGACGCACAGAGCGTGAAGACCTCTTAGGCACCCCACCAGCCGACCTGTTCCCGGTGCCTGGGCGCTCGACGGCGAAATCGCAGAACGCGCGAGGTACCCCGGGTCACACAAGTGACGTGCTACCGGCCTGGTGTGAAGGGTTGTGCCCGGGCGATGAGCAGGGCGACGTCGTCGCGGTCGTCGGCGTCCCTCAGATCGTGAAGGAGCCGGTCGCAGATCCCTTCCAGGGACCGGTCGGACGTGTCGAGAAGACTCAGGAGGGCGTCGAGGCGTGCATCGATGGGTTGGTGGCGGGTTTCGACCAGTCCGTCTGTGTACAGGACCAGCAGATCGCCGGGGGCGAGGGTGAGGGCGGTGGTTTCGAAGGAACCGCCCCCGACGCCGAGGGGAGTGCCGGTGGGCAGGTCCAGCAACCGCGGGCGGGTCCCGCTGTGGACGAGGGCGGGCGGCAGGTGGCCGGCGTTGGCGATGTGGCAGGTGACGTCGTGTGGGTCGTATGCGGCGTAGAGGCAGGTGGCGATGTACGGCTCCAGACCGGAGGTGATCGCATCCAGTTGCTCGAGGACCCGGGAGGGGCCGAGGTCGAGACCGGCGTACGCCGCGGTGGCGGTGCGCAGCCGGCCCATCGTGGCGGCGGCGTCGATGCCGCTGCCCATCACGTCGCCCACGACCAGTGCGGTCTTGTCTCCGTCCAGCGGCAGGACGTCGTACCAGTCGCCGCCGACTTCATAGGCGGCCTGCGCGGGCAGGTAGCGGGAGGCGATCTGCAGGCCGGGCAGGCTGGGCGGGTGGTCCGGGAGCAGGCTGCGTTGCAGGGTCTCGGCGGCGTTGCGCACGCTCTGGTGCGCTCGGGCGTTGTCGATGCACACGGCGGCTCGGGCGGCCAACTCGCTGGCGATGGCAAGGTCGTCCTCGTCGAAGGGGCGCGGATCGCGGGCGCGGGTCAGACCGAGGAAACCGAGAGTCGTGCCGCGTGCGCTGAGCGGGACGGCCATGTAGGAATGCACTCCGGCGCGGGCCAGCAGGGTGGCGGCGTGGTCGTCGCGGGCGATGCACGTCAGGTCGTTTCCGTCGGCGTGAGGGACAAGGATGGGCCGGCCGGTGTGCACGCAGCGGGTGGCCAGGCGGTCGGCGTCGTATTGTGCGATCCGGCCGGGCGGGTCGGCGGCCTGGAGGGCTTCGGTGGGGTAGGCGGCTTTCACCGCCAGGGCGCGGAAGACGGCCGGGTGGCCGGCCTCGGAGGGACGACGGTGCTCGTCGACGACGGACTCGAGCACATCGACGGCGACCACGTCGGCGAACTCCGGCACGGTCACCTCGGCCAGCTCCCGGGCTGTCTGCTCGACCTCCAAGGTGGTGCCGATGCGGGCAGAGCCGTCGGCGATCACGGCCAGCCGCCGTCGCGTCTGAGTGGCCTCCAGTGCCGAGCGGTACCGCTCGGTCACGTCCACCACCAGCTCGGCCACCCCGAGCACACGACCTTGGCTGTCCTCCAGCCGATAGACCGAGATCGACCAGGCGTGCTGGTCCTCCGGAGCGGCCCGGGTGCGGCCGACGATGGGGGGCCGATCGACCAGCGGCACCCCGGTCTCGAGGACCTGCCGCAGCGTGGCCTCGACCTCCCTGAACTCAGCGGCGTTCATGACCTCGCCGTAGCGGAGACCGAGGTGATCGGCCGCGGGAATGCCATGGATGCGCTCGAGTGCGGGGTTGACGGCGACATACCTGAGGTCGGTGTCGAAGATCGCTACGCCGATGGGGGACTGGGAGATCAGACGGGTGGACAGGGCCACGTCCCGCTCCAGTTCGCGCAGCGTGGAGGAGTCGGTGCCGAGTCCGAGGGCGTAGAACTCGCCCCGGTTGTTCAGCAGCCGCATGTTGCGCAGTTCCACCAGGCGAGTGCTGCCGTCCTTGCATCGGATGGGGAAGGAACCGGCCCAGCTCTGTCCGGTCGCCATGACGTCGGCGAACGTCTTGATCACCCAGTCCCAGTGCTCCTCGTGGACGAGCAACTGCGCCGCGTACTGCCCGAGCGCCTCCTCGGCGGTGTAGCCGTACAGGTGCTCGGCCTGCGGGCTCCACAGGACGATGCGACCGTCGGCGTCCAGCAGCACCGCAGCGACGCCGAGGAGGTCCATCAGGCCACTCGGCTGCGACGGTCCGCCGCGGTCCGACCGGCTGCTGCTGTTCGGCTCGCCGAGATCCGCGGAAGGCTGCTCGGCTGCGCTCATTGCGGCACTCCTTCCGCAGCCCGGCCCCCCACATGGCGGCGTCCCCCGACCTGGGAGCCGTACCTGTCGGGATCTGCAGGCGCTTCGACCTCCATGGTCCCCCGGACCACCGGACAGCACACCCCTGTTCCAGGGGAGCGTCCAGAGGCCGTTCGGTTCCTTCGCTTCACTGCGGCGAGTGTCTGTCCGTGCACCATCTGTGTGACCTTCGTGCCCACGTCACAGAACCTCTCGAGGACGATGCTGTGCTCGTGGCGCTCAGCCGCGTGCCGTGCCTCCAGCGGGGTCACCGTCACGGGCCGGGTCAAGCCCTGGGCTGTTCCGGCCACGGCTACGGAAAGTGACGCGCGGTGAGCTGTCAGTGGTGTGCGGCTGCGAGATCGAGCGGGACGTGGGCGTCTTCCCCAGCCACGCCGGCCCCGGAGGCCGGCGGCTCTCTTGCAGGACCACGAAGAACAAAACGGGGCGACGCATCTGGTGAACGGCCCGTCATCCGGAGTTCCTGAGTGAACGCGCGCTCCGCTCGCGCCGTCTCCTCTGGTACGGGTGCGGGTGCCAGCACGCCGCGGGCACCCGGAGCACGACGGCGGCGGACGAGGGGGAGGACGGCATGCGCATTCTGGTCGTCGAGGACGAGGAGATGCTCGCCGACGCGATCGCGCAGGGGCTGCGGCAGGAGGCGTTCGCCGTGGACGTCGTACACGACGGAGAAGCGGCCATGGAACGCCTGGCCGTCAACGCGTACGACGTGATGGTGCTCGACCGCGACCTGCCCAGGCTGCACGGCGACGAGGTGTGCCGGCGCATCGTCGCCTCCGGCACCGACGTGCGGATCCTGATGCTGACCGTCTCGACGACCATCGCCGAGAAGGTCGCCGGGCTCAGCATCGGCGCCGACGACTACCTCGCCAAACCCTTCGCCTTCGCCGAACTGGTCGCCCGCATCCGCGCACTGGGCCGCCGGGCCCGGCCCCCACAGCCGCCGGTACTGGAGCGCTCGGGCATCCGGCTCGATCCTCATCTGCGCGAGACGTGTCGGGACGGCCGTTCCGTGGCCCTGTCACGAAAGGAGTTCGCGGTGCTGGAGGAGTTGCTCCGCGCGGCCGGCGCTCCGGTCTCGGCGGAGATGCTGCTGGAACGCGTCTGGGACGAGAACATCGACCCGTTCACCACGATCGTCCGCGTCACCATACGAGGACTCCGCCGCAAACTGGGCGAACCGCAGGTCGTGGAGACCGTCACCGGTGTGGGATACCGCGTCCGATGAGCACACACAGCCCGCGGACGGACGCCGCCGCACGCCCCAGTTCCTCTTGGCGCGGGAGCCTGCGGCTGCGGCTGACCGTGGTGTTCGGCCTGCTGTTCTTCGTCGCCGCCGCGGCCGTTCTCGCAGGGGCCGTCATTTTGGTGCGCAACAGCATGCAGTACAGCCTGGACATCGTCTTTTCACCCGACCACGCCTCCGACAGTGACTCGGGCACCAAGAACATCATCATGGACTCGATGCGCAGGAACCTGCTGACCAAGGGCGGTCTGACCGTCCTCGCGGTGGGTGTCCTCGCCACGACGGCCGGCTGGCTCGTGTCCGGACGGCTGCTGCGCCCTCTGCACCGGATCACGTCCACCGCCGAGCGCATCGCCGGGCGAACCCTCCACCGGCGCATCGCCCTCGACCTTCCTCCGGGCGAGGTGAAGCGGCTGGCCGACGCCTTCGACCAGATGCTCGACCGGCTCGACAGCGCCTTCGCGGGCCAGGAACGCTTCATCGCCAACGCGGCTCACGAGCTGAAGACTCCGCTGGTCATCAACCGGACCCTGGTCGAGGTCGCCATGAACCAGCGCGACGTGCCGCCCGAAACCCGGCAACTGGGTGCCAATCTCCTCGCCGTCAACGCCCGTCACGAGCGCCTCATCGACGCCCTGCTCACTCTCGCCCGTGCCGAGGACGCACTGACCGACCGCGTTCCGCTGGACCTGGCGGACATCTGCCTGGCCGGCATCGAGGCGACCGAACCGGATGCGGTACGGGAAGAGGTGCGCATGGCACACCGGCTCGCTCCGGCGCCCGCCGTCGGCGACCCGATCCTGCTGGAGCAGATGATCCGCAACCTGGTGGAGAACGCGGTGCGCCACAACCATCGCGGCGGCCACCTGGAGGTCACCACGCGTCACAGCGCGCGGGGATCGCAGGTCGAGGTGACCAACACCGGGGCGGTGATCTCCGCGCATGAGATCCCCGTGCTGTTCGAGCCCTTCCGCCGCCTCACCGACCGGATCGGATCGGCGCGCGGCAGCGGTCTGGGCCTGTCCATCGTCCGGGCCGTGGCGCAGACCCATGGCGGCGATGTGGCTGCCGCGCCGCGCCCCGGCGGAGGGCTCACCGTGTGCGTGACGCTGCCGGCCCGAGAGGGCCATGACGGGACGAGGCGGCCGTGAGAGCCGACGCTCACGCCCGGTTCACATCGGGGTCGATGCAATGGCCCCATGAGGCACCGCCGTTCACCCAAGGAACATCCGTGGCGTACCGCTGTCCTGTCCGTCGTCGTGCTGGGAGTCGCCGCCGCCTGCCTGCACGCCGTGGCGGGGACTGACCACAGCCGAGGGCAGGGCGCCGCGTCACCCGGCGGCCGGGGCACCGCCGCACCAACCGGCGAGGTGCCGGGAAACGGCAGGGGTACGTTCAGCCGGGCCACCGGCAACTCGGCCGTGTCCGGCGACGGCAAGCCGCTGCGCTACACCGTGGACGTCGAGGACGGCACCGGCCAGGATCCGCAGGCCTTCGCCAGGGACGTCGACCGCATCCTGGCGGACCCGCGCGGCTGGACCGCGAGCGGTACCGCGTTCCAACGCGTCGACCGGCCACCCTACGACTTCAAGATCCACCTTGCCTCTCCTGCCACGACGGACCGGCTCTGCGCCCGCTTCGGCCTGGACACCGGCGGCGAGGTCAACTGCCAGGGCGGAACCGATGTCGTGGTCAACCTCAAGCGCTGGCTGCTGCTGAGCCCCTACTACGAGGGCCGGTCCGCCATCTATCACGCGCTGATCGTCAACCACGAAGTCGGCCATCGCCTCGGCCGCGGACACCAGCGGTGTCCCGGCCCGGGCAAGCCGGCGCCCGTGATGATGCAGCAGATCAAGGGACTGCACGGCTGCACGCCCAACGCCTGGCCGTTCGACCGCGCAGGCCGTCCCGTCGAAGGCCCCGCCGCCCCCTGAGCCCCACCGCTGCCGACCCTGAAGGACCCTCTATGATCGAAGCAGTTCTGCATGCCACCCCTCTGTTCTGGCCCGGGGTACTGCTCTCCGTCCTGGCCGCACTGCTGTGCCGCCACCGGCTCGGTCAACGGCTCGGCGTCGTCCCGTTCACCGCCTTTCTCCTGGTGCTCTCACTCGGCGGCATCGTCACGCTCACCCTGCTTCCGGACCTCGACACCCACTACGTGGACAACCTCCGCTACGTGGATCCGGCCTGGCAGACAAGCTGGCACGTTCCCCGACCTGCCGAACTGGCCACGATCAACCAACAGAGCCTGAATGTCGCGCTGTTCGTCCCGCTGGGGGTGGCCATCGCTCAGATCCGCCCGAGGACCAGCGCCGTGCTGACGGCGGTGGCCGCCGCCGCGCTGCCGTTCGGTATCGAGGCCACTCAATACGCCGTCCCGTGGCTGCTGCGCGCCGCCGACGACCAGGACATCGCAAGCAATCTGCTCGGCCTTGCGCTCGGAATGACCGCACTCGTCCTGCCGTGGCCCCGCAACCGCAGCGGACGGAGCGGGGAGGCACAGCGGTCATACCGCGAGCGCGCTGCTCGCTGACGCGCGTCCGGACAGGGAGCTATTCCTGTCCGGGGACGGCCATCTCCCCAAGGAGCGACCAGTCGTCCTGCGGAACGCTCGCGTTCACGATGCGCGGCGTCGCGACCAGATGGGGCGGCAGCGCCTGCTGTGCAGCCTTGAAGTGCGCGGACTGCACGTGCAAGGCGCCGGCCTCGTCGTCGCGGAAGGCCTCGACCAGGACGTACTCCGTCGGGTCCGCCACGCTGCGCGACCAGTCGAACCACAGGCAGCCGGGCTCGGCGCGCGTCGCCCGGGTGAAGTCGGCGGTGATCTCGGGCCAGCGGTCGGCGTGCTCGGGACGGACTCGGAACTTGGCGGTAATGAAGATCATGGGATTCCTTCGCTGATGTCTGTGCGTTCTGCATCAAACGGGCGTTACGTACGGTGGATCGTACGACCCCGGTTTGCTGTCGCCGGCTCACCGACCCCGACGTTGATCCCGGGACCCCGACCTTCTGTCGCCGGCTATTTGGTCCGCAGCATGAGGGCAAAACGTGTGTTGTCGCCGTAGACCCCGGTCTCGTCGCCGCGGATCCCGTACCGCTTCTGAAACAGGGTCACTGCCGCTCGGACCTCCGCGTCGTAGCGGCCGTCGATCGGGCCACCGTCGTAGATGCCGGGCATCTGCAGGAGACGTACCTGCAACTCGTAGACTCCATGGCCGCTGTCGCCTTGGCGCAGGACGCCCGTGCCCGGGATTTCGGGGAGCGGCGGGTCTGGTGTGCCGGGCTGCGGGCGGTTCATCTGGCCTGCAGCCGGAGGAGAGGGGTCTTTCGGCGCGAGAGTCGCCGGCAGTGGGGATTCCATGTGCCGGGGAGGCGAAGAGGAGGTCGCAGGGTCGGCGTTGTGATAGGCCAGCAGCCAAGAGGCGAGGATCAATCCGCTCGCCGCGCCCAGCCCGAAGATTCCGGGGATTCGCAGGTCCCTGCGGCTGGTGAATCGCCGCCGTCTGCCACCGGTCTGCCTCCCGTGTGTGCGGGCGGGTGGCACAGATCCCTTTGAGGGCGCGGTGTCGAGCTGGTCGAACGGGACGGCCGGATAGTTGGGGACGTCCGACCAAGCGGTGCCGGGCCGTGGGCTCTTGCTCCGCCCGCCTTCTTGCCAGGGAGCCGGAGTTGGAATAGCCGTGGTTGGTGCGACAGTCTCCGGGCTCGGTCCACTGGCTGTCGGCGGCCTTCCCAGCGACGGGGGCGGGACGGCCTCCAGCCCTCTGGGCAGCCCCGGTGGCTCCGCCAAAACAGCCTGCGGGGCGTCCTGGCGCAGGCCGCCGGTCGGCAGTGATTCTTCGGCAGTTGGGCGGTGAGGCCCGGGACGCTCTGATCGCGTGCCTGACGGCACACGTCTGACCGGCAGTGCCCGGCCGGATGCGGAGGAAGCCGGGGTTGAGGACGGGGACGAGGTCGGCTGGGGAAAGCGGGCATCTCCGGTCGGGAGAGCGTGCCGGCTCTGGGGCTGAGACGGGCCCTCGACGCGTTCCTGGTTCTCGTCGCGCAGGAGGTCGGCGCGTGCGGCGTCCAAAGCGTCCAGCACGGCTTGGAAGGAGTCCCTGGTCTCTTGCGCGATGTCAGGGCCTGAGCCGGGAGTCCGCTCAGGGTTGGCGTGGTTGCGACCCACCGAGTCCTCCTCAGCTTGTCCTGATTCTGACGGTCCATTTCTTTCGTCGTCGGCGGTCATGTCCCAGGTGTCGGGTGGTGATCACTGCGAGGGACTCTGCGATGGGCGCCCCGGTGGCGGGTTTCCCTTCCTCTTCTCAGGGAGGCAATACGTAGGCCGCACGGCTTTGTCTTCATCCTGCGGCCGGTATGTAACCCATGCCTCATTCAAAGCCCGGGCGGTGGTCCAGCCGCACATCTCGTTCTGCAGAGCCCCGAATCCGCCGAACTGCGGACCGATCACCGTGTCCGTGCCTGTGACACGCCGTGCTGGAGTTGCACGATCCTTGGATCGGGTCGGTGACCATCACCCAAAGACGCTCGACCAAGGTGGTGTTCCGTAGTGTCGACGCTGATGCGACCGCTGTCGCCGCGCCGGTCCCGGCAGCCTGGCGCGCCTCGCCTCTTGCTGGTGAGTGCTCAATTCCGGGTGCCCTCCCGTGGTCTGGCAGGTCTCGAAGGAGGAAGCAGGCTCGGCAGCCACCGAGACGACGGGCTGTGGCGGCGGTGCGGTTGCTGCTGCCCTGCCCGTGGGACTCTTCTTCTCCTGACCACCCCGCCCCGGGACATCGCAGAAGCGAAGAAATTGCGCGCAGGGGACGTCGAGCCGCGGGAAGTGAGCCGCACTCGGCCCGGATCGAGCCGCAACCGTTCGGCTCGTACGCCGAGGCTGCCGCGCCGTCCCGGTCATCAACGTCCCTTCCAGCAGAGTTACATACCCCACTTTTCAGCCTGCGGGTGAGCACTCGTTCGATACGCCCCGTTGACCCCAGTAACCGGTGACCCACCTGCACACCGGTAAGTGAGGTTCGCACATGTCAAAGATCGGTCCGAAACAAACCAAGCGGGGTCTCCCCACCGCTGACTGCTGCCCGGAACGGGTGCACCTTTGCTCCCGTCAACTCAAGGACTGAGAGCGGTCGCTTCATGGACTACTGCATCCCGTGCAGCCGCACGCTCAACGGCGCCGTAACCTGCCCGGAGTGTGGGGCATACGACCCCGGCGTGACACAGCTGAGCGATCGGAGAGACGGTGCTCCGGCCGTCGAGGCCGCGATGCCGGAGGTCCGCTTGAGCGGGGGACCGAGCTCCTCCGGGTCGCCCCTTCCCGGGTCACCGACTGTCTCGCAAGACCTGTCGGCCGGCCGGTACGACCGTCCGGCGCGGCTGAAGAAGTTTGCCGTCCGGTCTCTTGCCGCAGCCGCCTTCACCCTCCTCGGAGGCCTGGCCACCGCATCGGTGATTCCCCAGTCGACGGCCCCACGAGCAGCCTCGATCCCGGAACAGCCATCCCCCGAAGAGCCCCGGGTCCGCGTTCCCGATGCACAGGCTTCACCGGAACGTGTGACCACGCACCCGGCCCGAAAGGGCGTCCGGGACCGAGACAGTGACGGTATCCGGCGTCCTCTGCCAACGGCGTCCCGCAGCACGTCACCGGCCTCTCGGCCTCCCGCCACCACCAGTGCGCCGCCACCGGTGAAGGCGACGCCGACCCCCCGAGCCTCCAGCGGCCGCCGCCCCAGCTCGCCCGCGCAGACGGCAACTCCTTCCGC
The DNA here is from genome assembly GCF_040630895.1 of Streptomyces sp. NPDC005728. Classification (NCBI taxonomy): domain Bacteria; kingdom Bacillati; phylum Actinomycetota; class Actinomycetes; order Kitasatosporales; family Streptomycetaceae; genus Streptomyces; species Streptomyces sp. NPDC005728. Next base: position 4,600 of record NZ_JBEXYL010000086.1, on the reverse strand, counting down.
GAGGCCCTCCGCCAGTCCTTCCGGCAGCATCAGCGCCTCTCCTACCAGTAGTGGCTCACCGAGCAGCAAAGGGGAAGCCGGAGGCTGAGACACTGGCAGGGCTTCCCGGCGCAGAAGCCTGGACCTGGTGCGCGCAGGGCATCCTCCTGATCGCCGGCGGGCTTGCCAGCGCCGACAGAGACCACAACCACGCACCCGTCTGCCGTCAACAACGTGCGGCACGTGGACGGCGGCCAGGAGCTCTTGGTGGCGATGGCGTCACCCTCACCGGAAGATTTCGACGAGCGTCTTTCATCGTCGGCGTGGTCGCAGCCACTGGGCTGATCGCAAGCATCGCTCGCAGTCCCGATGGCTGGCCCCGGTGTCCGGCAGTGGTGGCGCGTCCGACCCGGGTGCAGGGCTGGGCGTGGCAGTGCCGTCCATCGGATTTCAGATCTCGACCGTGGGGTAGGTCTCGACGTAGTTGTCGCCGTCGGCGCCGTAGTACGTGCAGGTGCGCGCGATCAGGTCGACGTCGTAGCAGACGATGCCGGCCTGCCAGCAGCCCCGGACGAACTTGGGGAACGTGGTCTGACCCGCCTGGTCGGAGCGGAGTGCCGTGATGAGCGCCTCGCGGTCGAACGGCGGGACATCAACCATGCCGGTCACCAGCGGTTCGCCCTGGACGGCAACGGATCCGGCGTCGGTGAGATAGAGCATCGCGTTGGACGGCACGGCCATTCTGCAGTGGGTGACTCCGGCTTGGCGGAGTGACTCGGCGAGGTAGGGGAATCCACCGACCTTGGGGCGGATGGCGGTCGCACGCTCCAGGGCGGCCTGCAGGTGGATGATCGTCATACTCATGATCGTCTCCGGGATGCTGAGGAGTGCTGCCGGTTGGATGCAGCCCTCCGAGATCTACGATGGCAACACATTCACATGATGACAACATGTTGTCAATTTGGAGGATCGGCGTGACCGACGAGATGGCCCTGCTGGTGGCCGACGTGTACGAAGCAGCGGGAGTGCTGCGCAAGTCCGGGGAAGCCGTAGCAGCAACCGAGGGCCAGACGCAGGCCCGATGGCAGCTACTCAGCGCCGTCTCCGAGACCGCCCTGACCGTGGCGCAAACCGCCCGCCGCCTGGGCGTCGCTCGCCAAGGGGTCCAGCGCATCGCCAACGATCTCGTCCACGAGGGCCTGGCGGCATTCCAGCCCAACCCTCATCACCGCAGTTCGCCACTCCTGGCCCTCACGCCCAGCGGGCAGCGCGTCCTGCGCAAGATGACTGACCGTGCCTCAGAGATCCACCGTGTAGTGGCCGCGGACATCCCGCCAAGCGAGATCGCCGCCGCCCGGGTCCTGCTGCACCGCCTCATCGACCAGATGCGCCGATATCAAGAGGGGTGACAAGGGAGGCACTCGGCGTAGCGCCCACCCGACGTGGTGTGACCTCATCGTGTGGGTGCTGCCGGAGTAGATCCAGGCCAGCCGTTCTCTTCTCACCGTGCGAACCACCGTTGCGGATCGCGAAATCACCCCCCACGCGGCGTTGTCGGATCACCCACGGACACCCGGTCCGAGGGCGACGCTCCGCCTTGCGATGCACGGCACCAGACGCCGCAGGCTGATCCACGGAGATCGAAGAGACAGGCCCTGGACACGCACCCGGTGGGGACCGCTTCACTCCTCCCCGGGCGGGATGAGGCGATCGGCGCTCTCGGCGTCGTCTACATGCCCGTGCACGTCGACGGTAATCGGAGTGGCGCGTCCCTTGGTAGTGACCAGCCATTCCTGATCTTGCGTGGGTATCTCCGGCTTCGGCCAGGGAGGGAAACGCATCCTCAGATCGGAGGCGCGCAGCGCCGGAGTTCGCTCCGTCTCTGGGGTGACGGTCAGATGGGCCGCTTCTGTCCCTCGATGTACTGGCGGACGATGCTGATCGGTGCACCGCCGCACGACCCGGCGAAGTAGGACCGGGACCAGAAGACGCAGCCCAGCCCGATGCGGTTGATGCGGCCTGTGTACTCGGCGCGCAGGTACCGGGAGCTGACACCCTTCAAGCTGTTGATCAGCTTCGACAGGGCGACCTTCGGCGGGTAGTGCACGAGCAGGTGGACGTGATCGCGCTCGCCGTTGAACTCCCTCAGCTCCGTCTCGAAGCTGGCGCACACCTCTCGCATGATCTCCTCGCACCGCTTCAGCATGGCGTCATCGAACACGTCCTTGCGGTACTTGGTGATATCGGGTTTGGTTCCCAGCGTGGTGACATACGCCATAGGTAGGATGATCAGCGAACTGATTCGGAAGGGGGTGGGTCGGATGATCCGTGCGTACAAGTTCCTCATGCGGCCCACCGTGGGCCAGGCGGCAGCGCTCGTCGAGATGCTGCGCGATCACTGCTCCCTCTATAACGGAGCGTTGCAGGAGCGCCGCGACGCCTACCGGCACGTCTCCAGGACGAGCATCAAGTACGGGCAGCAGTCCGCGCAGCTCAAGGAGATCCGGGCGTTCGACCCGGAGCGGCAAGGCCGTTGGTCGTTTTCCTCCCAGCAGGCGACGCTTCGCCGTCTCGACAAGGCTTTCGCCGCGTTCTTCCGGCGCATCAAGGCGGGGGAGAAGCCGGGTTACCCGCGATTTCGTGGGGTGAACTGGTTCGACACGGTGGAGTTCCCGAAGGACGGGGACGGATGCCGGTGGGACTCGACGCCGCACGATGCGGTCACCCGTGTCAGGCTGCAAGGCGTCGGGCACGTCAAGGTCAACCAGCACCGGCCCGTGGCCGGCAAGGTAAAGACCGTCTCCGTCAAGCGCGAAGGAAAGCGCTGGTACGTCATCCTGACCGCCGCGCAGGCTGAACCGGAACCTCTTCCCAGGACCGGCTCCGTGGTCGGCATCGACATGGGCATAGCCAACTTCCTTGCCGACTCAGGCGGCGAGTTCGTGCCCAACCCGCGCCACGGCCGCCGTGCCGCCGCGAAGCTCGAAGCCGCACAGCGAGCCCTCGCCCGCTTCCCCCGCACGCGCCGCGACAAGCGCACCAAGAACCACCAGCGTGCCGTCCAGCGCGTTGCCGACCTGCACCGCAAGGTCCGCCGCCAACGCCTCGACCACGCACACAAGACCGCCCTGGACCTCGTGCGTGAACACGACTTCATCGCGCATGAAGACCTCAAGATCCGCAACATGGTCAAGGCCCCCGCCCCGAAGCCGAACCCCGAGACGCCGGGCAGCTTCCTGCCCAACGGGGCCAGCGTGAAGGCCGGACTCAACCACTGGATCTCGGATGCCGGATGGGGGGTGTTCCTGACGATCCTGCACGCCAAGGCTGAAAGCGCCGGACGAGAAGTGATCGCCGTTACTGACTTCAGCTCGTCGGGGTGAATCTTCGCGAAGTCCCTGATGGGCGTGGAGGGGTGGCTGTATCCGTGTTGTGTGAGATATGCGGATGGGGGCGGGCTGACACCTGCGGGACGTCGGCGCCGGGAGACGGTGCGGATGCAGGCGGTAGAGCTGTTCGAGCAGAAGATCAAGCCGTCGGAGGTCGCACGACGGCTGCGGGTGAGCGTGAAGTCGGCCTATCAGTGGCACCAGCTGTGGCGGGACGGCGGTGCGCAGGCGCTGGCCTCCCGTGGTCCGAGCGGATCGCGGTGTCGTCTGTCCCCGCGCTGTCTGGAGAAACTGGCCGCATATCTGGAGCAGGGTCCGGCCGCGCACGGCTGGGTGGAGGACCAGGTGTGGACCGCCGCGCGGTGGCCACGCTGATCGGCAGGAAGTTCCACGTGTCCTACAGCGTCTCCGGCGCGACGAGGCTGATGCACCGGATCGGTTTCACTCCGCAGGTCCCCGCACGGCGAGTGGCCGAGCGCGACGAGCGGGCCGTGACCGCGTGGAAGGAGGCGACCTGGGCGGAGGTAAAAGGGCCCGGGCGGCCTGCGGGGCTTACATCTGCTTCGAGGACGAGGCGGGCTTCACCCGCAACCCGCCCAGGAGACGGACCTGGGGCCGGCGCGGCCGCACCCCGGTCGTGACCATCAGCGGCCGACGTTCCGGACGGCTGTCGGTGGCCGGGCTGATCGCGATGCGGCCTGGCTCCCGGACACGGCTGTGCCACCGCCTGCGGACCCATCCGTCGGGCGAAGGCAAGCGCCGTAGTATGGGCGAGCGGGACTTCATCGCGCTGGTCGACGGCGTCCACCAGCTCGTCAAGGCACCGATCGTGCTGGTGTGGGACCGCTTGAACACCCACGTCTCCCGCAGGATGCGGGAATTCGTCGCCGAGCGTGCGTGGCTGACCGTGTTCCTGCTGCCCGCCTACTCGCCCGACCTCAACCCTGTCGAGGGCGTGTGGGCACACGTCAAACGCAGCCTGGCCAACCTCGCCGTCATGGCCCTCGACCGACTCGAAGTCCTCGTCCGCAACCGGCTCAAGCGCCTGCAGTACAAGTCCCACACCCTCGACGGCTTCATAGCGGGCACCGGCCTGACCCTCGACAACCCACCCACACCCTGACGAGCTGAAGTCAGTAACCCCCGCAACACCTCCCGCACCTGCCCCGAATGCGGGCACGTCGCGGCAGAGAACCGGCCCACCCAAGAGAAGTTCCACTGTCAGAACTGCG
>NZ_JBEXYL010000085.1:0-33331 GCF_040630895.1 Streptomyces sp. NPDC005728 | reverse complement strand
CCCATGTCACGTCCTATCGCGGATCGTAGAGTCACCCTGCCCCGAGCTGCCCTAAAGACCGCCTAATGGGTCAATTTCGGGCATCTCTCCGAAGTCGGGTAGTACGTCACATCCTTGCCACCGTCTCCGGCCGCCGCTAACCATGTTCCTCGTTGCCGCACAGCGCGACACGGACCCGGCGCACACCGCCAGGCCTGCCTCGCACCCCCCGGCAGCACGGGGCCCTCGCCCCGACGCCCTACAGGCCGCGACCGACACCGGCCGGCGCCTCTAAGACGTCTCGAAGGAGAGTCCCTTTCTCATGACCGCGATCACCGCCACCCGCCGCCTTGCCCGCCTGCGCACCCTCGCCCTGACCGGCCTCGCCACCACCGGTGCCGCAGCCGCCGCTCTCACCCTGATGCCGGCCTCCGCGCAGGCCGCCGAGGCACCCCGGGCCGCCCACGGCATCGCGGCTCCCTCGCGCGATGCCCACACCGACCCCAAGGGCGCCACCGGCAAGGCGGGGAACCTGGACAGCTGGATCAAGCAGTCCCTGGCGATCATGAAGGAGAAGGGCATCCCCGGCAGCTACGACGGCCTGCACCGCAACATCATGCGGGAGTCCGGCGGCAACCCCAACGCCCAGAACAACTGGGACATCAATGCGCAGAACGGCATCCCGTCCAAGGGCCTGCTGCAGGTGATCGACCCCACCTTCAACGCCTACCACGTCGCCGGCACCGCCCACAGCGTCACCGACCCGGTGGCGAACATCACCGCGGCCGCCAACTACGCCGCCCACCGCTACGGTTCCATCGACAACGTCAACTCCGCGTACTGATCTGGCACGCTTTCGCGCACAGAGGTGGTGCCGCCGACGGCGGTGCCGTCGGGGCCGGGGCTCGCGGTCGGGATCCTGGTGCTTCCCACCGCGCTCGGCCCACTGCCGCCCGGAGCGGGGCTGGGGGATGAGCAGGCCTCTCGGCTTGTTGCCGCTCCGTGTATTCCGTCACCTCGTGAGCGAGTTTCGTCGGTTGCTCGGCTGTGCGCTCGGGCCAGAGACTTCTCGCTCGGCTGGAGTCCGGGGCCCCCGGTGTCACGGACGATTCCGCGCTCGGCCCGCGGCTGCGCAGGTACCCGCAGGTGCCCCGACTGGGCCAACCGGACCCCGGAGGTCACCGTCAGGGCTGCCCCTCCTCCCGCCGGGTCTCCCCACCCGCGGATGTGTGGGCACTCGAAGCAGCCGACCGAAGGGGCGGGTGCCGCATTCGCGCGGCCCCGCTTCCGCGATTCCCGCCACGGCGTTAGTCTAGGTAGACCTACCTACCTAGTTTGGGCTGAGATGAGCGAGACTGACGTGAGCATGGCGGGGAGCGGGAGGCGGCGGCCTGCGCGGGAGCGGTTGCTGCAGGCGGCGGCTCGCCGGTTCTATGCCGACGGGGTGGCGGCGACCGGCATCGACACGATCACGGCCGAGGCCGGCGTGGCGAAGATGAGCCTCTACAACAACTTCTCCTCCAAGGCCGACCTGGTCAGGGCCTATCTGGACGCCCGGCACGAGGAATGGCTCGGCCTGTACCGGGCCCGTCTGGAGCGCGCCCGGAGCCCGCGCGAGGGTGTTCTGGCGGTCTTCGACGCGTACGCGGACCACGCGGCGTTCGCCTACGAGAACGGCTTCCGTGGCTGCGGCCTGCTCAACGCCGCCGCCGAGCTTCCGGCCGGTGACGAAGGCCGGGCCGTGGTGCGCGCCCACAAGGAAGAGGTCGAGCACCTGATCGTCGGCCACCTGGAGGAGCTGCTGCCCGGCCGCCCCGAGGAGGCGCATGCGATGGCCGAGCACCTCGCCTTCCTGCTGGAGGGCGCGATGGCCCGCGCCGGCCTGGAAGGCGACGGCGAACGCCTCCAGCACGCCCGCTCGCTCGCCGCGACCCTGCTGGACCGGCTGTGAAGGGTAGCGAGCGCGGCCGGAACGCGGGGATCGGGGCCCTGTGTGTGCTGGCCGCCTCCGTGCTGTGGGGGACGACGGGCACGGCCGCCACCTTCGCCCCGGACGTGGGCCCGCTGGCCATCGGCGCTGTCGCCATGGGCCTGGGCGGACTCCTCCAAGCCCTCGTCGCCGTCCGGCAGATCACCCGCCACGCCGCCCGCCTGCGCGACCAGCACGGCACGGTACTTCTCGGCGCCGTCGCGGTGGCGGTCTATCCCCTGGCGTTCTACAGCTCCATGCACCTGGCCGGAGTAGCCGTGGGCACGGTGGTGTCGATCGGCACCGCCCCACTGGCCTCAGCGGTGATCGAACGTGTCCTGGACCGCCGCCGGCTCACCCGCCGATGGACGCTCGCGGCCACCTTCGGCCTCCTCGGCACCACGTTGCTGTGCGTCGCCGAAGCCGCCCACGCCGCCGACGATGCGGCACAGGCATCCGTGGCCGCCACAGTGCTCGGTATCGGCCTGGGCCTGGTCGCCGCCGCGACGTACGCCCTCTACTCATGGGCCGCACACCGGCTGATCACCCGCCAGATCCCCTCCCGCGCGGCGATGGGTGCCGTGTTCGGACTCGGCGGGCTGCTCCTGGTGCCCGTCCTGCTGGTCACCGGCGCCCCGCTCATCGGCTCCTGGTCCAACGCGGCCGTCGGTACCTACATGGCGCTGATCCCCATGTTCGCCGGCTACGTCCTGTTCGGCTGGGGACTCACCCACGTACCCGCCAGCACCGCCACCACACTGTCTCTGCTCGAACCGGCCGTTGCCGCCGTACTCGCCGTTCTGGTCGTCGGTGAACGCCTCCCCGCTGCCGGCTGGACCGGGATCGCACTCGTCATCGCGTGCCTTGCCGTCCTCACTGCCCCGGCACCCGCCGCCCGGCGTCGGCAACAGCGGCCACGGGACGCGGTCGCGGGAGACGATGCCGGCGAAGCGACGCAAGGCGACCTGGTGCGCCCCGGGGTCACCTAGCACTCAACAGCCGGGCACCGTCGGCGTGGAGGGTCCTTGGGTCATCGCCGCCCGCCGAACTCCCAGTCGTGGACCTCGATGTCGGCGTACCGGTCCGCAGTCAGGACGGCGCGTGCCGTGTCCGGGTCCAGGGCCCGGACCAGCGCCGCTGTACCCAGCCAGGTGGCGCCGTCGTCGGACAACAGTGACCCGTAAGCGATCAGATCGTCCCGGTGGGGTGGCACGTCGACGTCAGCGGACTGCCCCGAGCCGAGGCCGAGCACCAGGTACCGATGGCCACCGGTCCGGCCACCAGGGAAATCCCACATGGTGCGCCCCAGCAGGTTGCGCCACCGAAGCAGCAGCACATCCCGGTACACGCCGGCCTGGTAGTTGGGCTCGTCGAAGGCGAACGCGCGGGCGGCAGCGGGATTCGGCAAGTCGACGATGTGCACGCTGCCGCTGGGCGTTTCGCCGTCACCGGCGAAGGTTGGGCCGCGAGCGACCATCTCCTTCTCGTACCGGTCCATGTAGGACCAGTGCTTTTCCAGCAGCTCGTTGCGTAACGTGAGGGATCCGGGCCGGTCGCGGTGGTGGCAGAAGTACTCCATGCCCCAGACTTTCCCGAACATACGGCAGCGTCTCAATAGACTCGCTTGGAGAGTTGTGGCGGCGGGAAAGGGAGAGAGGCCAGGCGACGATGGAGGCGTCAGAGGTCCCGCGTGCGGTGGCCGCGGCCATGTCGACCGCCTCATCACTCGGCCTGACAGTCAACGACGTGATCGTTCTTCATGACTCGAACAAGCTCACCCTGCGTCTGCTGCCTTGTGACGTCTTGGCCCGGGTGGCACCTGTAGCGCATCAGGTCGCACAGTTCGAGGTCGAGCTTGCTCAGCGGCTCGCCGAATCCGGGTGTCCTGCGGCTGCTCTCGAGCCTCGAGTGGAGCCACGCGTCTACGAGCGTGATGGCTTCGTGGTCACGCTATGGACCTACTACGAACCGGTGACGCCTCGAGAGGTCTCACCGGCCGACTACGCCCATGCGCTCGAGCGGCTGCATGTCGGCATGCGCAAGCTCGATGTCCCGACGCCGCAATTCACGGATCGTGTCGAGCAGGCTCAACAACTCGTGGCGAACCGCGACCAGACTCCGGCGCTCGCCGACGCGGACCGGGAGCTGCTCGGCGACACGTTGCGAAACCTGAGACGAGTGATCGGCGAGCGCGGCGGCGCCGAGCAGCTGCTGCACGGCGAGCCGCACCCGGGCAACGTGCTCACCACGAAGAACGGGTTGCTGTTCATAGACCTTGAGACGTGTTGCCGTGGGCCCGTCGAATTCGACCTCGCCCATGCCCCGGAGGAAGTCAGCGAGCACTATCCGGGCGTCGACCAGGACTTGCTGCGCGAGTGCCGGGTCCTCGTGCTGGCGATGGTCACAACGTGGCGCTGGGATCGAGGCGACCAACTCCCCAACGGGCGCCGGCTGGGCACAGAGTGGCTCAGCCAGATCCGAGCGGCACTCGATCACCACGGCTTTGATACCCATGGCTGACCGCGGACCTTCGAGGTCGTAGCAGGCCGGCTTCAGCCAACAGCGCCTCATCAGCGCATATGGGCGTGCCAGGCCCCTCGATTCCGGCATGATCAGCCGGACAGGCCCTGTGCGTCGGAAGACGCGGACCGACGAGACCGGACGCTGCGCGGTGCTGTATCCGGCCGGTGAGGTGCGGCCCCTGCTGGCCGAGCGGGGCTGCACCGTCGCGCCGGGCAGCCGGCGTGCGCCCTCGCCGGCTGCGACAAGCCAAGGCGGACATCTGGATGGGTGCGGGTGTTGGGGGATCGATGCTCTGGTCAGCGGCCAGGCCCGAGAGCATCGTGACCTGGACCTGATGCACGGGCAGATCAGGAAGCCGCCGTGATGGCGGATCCGGCTGGCGAGGGTTTACCGGGCCCCGCCGGCACGGCGAGGGCGTCGGCCGTGTCAGACGTGCGTGAGGAGGCGCTCCAACGGCCGGGGAACGCGCGCGAGGTCCAGATGCGCGACCAGAGCCTGCGCGTAGAGCGCCTTACGACCACTGTGCGTGCCCATGAAGCGCCGCAGCTGGTGCTCCACGGGCCGTTCCCGCTGTGCCGGCTGGCCCTGGAAAGTGTGGAAGGGGCGCATCTCACCCTGGGCCTCGATCACCTGCTGCACGTCCTCAGCACCGAGAGCGCGGATGAGCTCGTCCTCCAGGTCGGCGACGCACACATGGAAACCGAGTGTCTCCAGTCTGGCGCGCGTGAGACCGGTCCCGAGCCCGACCCGCTCCAGATGTCGCAGGAAGTGCCGCTCCTCGCCGATGTCGCAGAGGCCGGCCAGTGGGAGGCCGAGCCCCGGAGGGCCGCACACGTCCAGGAAACGCCCGATGTTCGTCGCACCTCCGAGCGGCACTACCGCGACACCCTCCGCACCGAGGTCGCGGCCGTAGCGCGTGGCCAGCGCTTCGAGCGCGACCTGGTCACTGCTCCCCTCGACGAGCACGATCGTCCGCACACCACCGCCGGCCAGCTCCCGCGCCATCGCGGCAGCCGCACCCGCCCCCGCTCCGCCGGCCGCCCATGCGTCCAGGGCCAGGCGAAATCGGCTCAACTCGTCCACGAGACCTCGCTTTCCGACGCCATCCTGGCATGGGCGAGATGCCGTACGCATGCACGTTTCCGGGGGCATCGCTTGGCGAGGCTCCGCCAAGAACGCCACGTGACGTCCCAGCCCCACCGGTCCAACGGCGGTAGAGGACAAGAACGTTCATGTCAGACAGGACCTCGGCGGCCAGGGTGAGACATGCCGACGAGCCACAAGTCATCTCCCCGACGGTGTCGTCCGGCTGCCGGCCTCTTGCACAGTGCTCGCGAGAGCGGGAAGGCCGATGGGCAGCCACTTCTCATGGAGGGAGAGCAGGATGCGGCCGCCGGGCGCAGCACGCGGTGGAGTCCGGCGAGGGCGGTGGGGAGGCCGGGCCGGAGCAGGAGGCTGCTGACGGAGATCACGACGTCGACGGACGCGTCGGGTTGGCCGGTGCGGGCGGCGCTGCCCTTGGCGTCGGCGCCCATCCGAGATCCAGAGGTCCCTGGCCCCGAGCATCGCACTCGTGCTACTTGCCTTCCAGCGCCACCACCAGCTGAGGCAGGTTGCCGCCGGCCACGATGAGGGCAAGGTGGTCGTGGTAGTCCCGGCTGCTGACGATCAGGCCGTCGCGGACCCGCAGCACCTGGATGTTGGCGGCCTTGAACGTCCGCCCGGTCAACCGGTGGTGCACTTGGTAGTCGAACTCGGCGACGACCACCTCTGCGTCGTCGGTTTCCCGGACGACCACGTTCGCCGGGGTCAGTTCCACGGGCGAACTCGTGGAGACTTGTGCGAACCGCTCCTTGAGCGCGGCCCGACCCTCGACCCGGCGCGGACCGACCGGCTCGAAGACGGTCTCCACTACGGCGTCCTCGGCATAGAGCTCGGCCAGCTCCGTGAACCGCCCTGCGCCGATGCCCTCGATCAGCTTCTGGAAGACCTCGCGCGGTGACAGCGTTTCAGGCATGACAAGCCTCCGGTGGGATCCACGGCTAGAATCGGACTAGTGACTCCGTTTTTACGATACGGACTGGAGAGTCCGGTTGTCCAGGGTGGTTCTGCCGTGGACGGCGAAGGGATGGGAGAGGGATGGGTGGCGCTCAGGAGCGCCCGCTGCGTGCGGACGCGGTCCGCAACCGGGCCAAGCTGCTCGATGTCGCCACGGAGGTGTTCACCGCCCGCGGCGTCAGCGTGCCGACCGAGGAGATCGCCCGCATCGCCGGGGTCGGGGTCGGCACGCTCTTCAGACATTTCCCGACCAAGGAGGCATTGCTGGAGGCGGTGATGGTGCGCAGGCTGGAGGAGATGGCAGCCCAGACCGCGCAGCTGGCCGCCGAGACCGGGCCTGCCGAAGCCTTCTTCGCCTGCTTCCGTCTGGTGGTGGAACAGTCCGCGGGCAAGAGCGAGTTCACCCAGGCTCTCGCGGCGGCGGGGGTGAACGTACACGCATCCCTGCAGGATTCGACCATGGAGATCCAGGCTCGGCTGGCCGATCTACTGACCGGGGCGCAACAGGCAGGGGCGGTCCGCCCGGAGCTGGGCCTGCCGGAGTTCATCGCCCTCTTGGCCGGCGTCGGCAGGGCGATGGAACAGCTCGGAGCGGATCCGGCGCCCCGGGAGCGGATCTTCGAGGTCGTCTTCGACGGGCTGCGGCCACGCTGAACGGAAGTCGCACCAACCTCCCACGGAAGTTGCTGAACGAACTACCGACCGCCATCGCGAGCATCGGCGCCACCCGACTGACCCCTTGGAATCAATCGTCCGGGGCCCGTCCCTCGGACCATGTTCGGGCGGTGCTCGGCAGGTTGGGCGCATGACTTCCGCACTTGTTGTTGGCTACGACCCGCAAGCGATACCCGGCGTCGACGGGAAGGCTCTCCGCGCGGCTCTCGATGCGGAACTGGCCCGGTTCGGCGAGCACGGCATAGAGGCGGCCATGACAGTGATCGTGTTCGATGAATCGGCCGAGTCCACCCTCGTCGCGTCCATGACCGAGCGCCCATGGGATGTAGTGGTCGTCGGCGGTGGGATCCGCAAGGCGGAGCAGCTGCTTCCGCTGTTCGAGCAGGTCGTGAACCTGATCCGGCGTCATGCACATCGACGAATACGCGTTCACCCGAAACGTGGCAGACCAACTACGCGATCACGACGACCGAGAAGAGTTCCTCGCCGGCATTGACCTCATCCTCACCGGGGTCACTGCTCGTCAGTAGCCGACCGACCCGGCGCTGTCGCAGCCGGCCTCCTCGACGTCCTGCCCGAGCTGCAGAACACGGAAGCCAGGACCGCATACTGACGACCATGACGCCGAGGATCCCGACCGAACCGAAGCGCGCGGCCACGACGGTGGCCGGGCATCGCCTGTCCTTTCTCGACTTCGGTGGTCCGGGACGCCCTCTGCTGGCCCTGCACGGGCACTTCGGAGAAGGCCGCACCTTCACGCACCTGGCCCGGGAGCTGGGCGACTCCTGGCGGGTCATCGCCCTCGACCAGCGTGGACACGGTCACTCCGACCGTCCCGCCGACTTCTCCCGCAACGGCTACGTCGAGGACGCTGCGACCGTGCTGGAACATCTGGCGATCGACGGCGCGGTGGTACTCGGCCACTCCCTCGGAGGCGTCAACGCCTACCAGCTCGCGGCCCGGTACCCGGGGCTCGTGGACGCATTGATCGTCGAGGACATCGGCGCCGAAGCCGATGACGACCTCTCCTTCGGCCTGTCCTGGCCACACCGGGCACCGACTCGGGCCGAGCTGCTGGAACAGCTCGGCCCGTCGGCGAGCTACCTCAAGGACGCCGTGCGTGAGTACCCCGACGGATGGGGCCTTGCCTTCGACCCGAAGGACATGAACGCCTCCCAGCAGCACCTCAACGGGGATCACTGGAACGACTGGCTCGCCAGTGACTGCCCGGCCTTGCTCATCCGCGGCAGCCGCAGCACGGTCCTCAGCGCCGGGCACGCGAAGGACATGGCAGCGAGGCGCCCTCACACCCGGCTCGTCGAACTCCTGGCCGGGCACACCGTCCACGAAACCGTTCCAGCGGAGTTCGCTGCAGCTGTCAGGGCATTCCTCGGCTCGCTGTGAGCCTGCCGAAGCGCACCCGCCCCGGAGCGAGCCCGGGCGCGTGGCCGTGCGGAGCCCCCGGCAGAGCCCCGCACGGCTGATAGCCGTCGGTGATCTCAGCGCAGTCCGAAGGCCCGGGTGATCGTCTGGGAGACGGTGTTCCCGGCGTTGTCCCGGGAGGTGACCCGAAGGGTGGCGAAGTCCGCCGACTCCGGCGCGCTCAGGTTGGTCCGCCAGCCGTCACCGGTGCGGGTCAGGTCGCTGGGGCGCCAGCTCCTGCCGTCGTCGTAGGAGACCTCCAGTGAGGGCTTTCCGATTGCGGCCGTGGTGCCGGGCAGGTGCGAGGCCGTCACCGTCAGCCGGGCACGCCGATCCGCTCGGCCGGCGGTGTCGGTGTCCACGCCGTAGTCGAGCTGGATCAGCGGCAAGGACTCGGTCGACTCGGCCCCGGTGACCGCGGAGGTGAAGTTCCACTCGGTCAGGGTGTGTGTCGAGTACGGATCGGCCCAGGTCCCCCGGTCGTTGTCGATCACCAACCGGTAGGGCAGCCGCTCCGCGCCGAGGCCGGGAACCTGCAGCCACTCGGCGTTGCCCCAGTCGAGCTGTTGGTCGCCCTGGTAGAGCGCCATCCAGTCCTTGACGTCGAAGTTGGCGCCGGCTTCGCCCACATGTCCGGCGCCGGAGTCACCCCAGCCGGGGGCGGTGATGTACATGGTGTCGAGGTAGCGCACGGGCTGGTAGCCGATCGGACCCATCCGGGGGCGTTGGATCGGCCCGAACCAGCTGACCTTGCCGGTCCTCCGCGCCGGGTAGTGGAGGACGTCGATGGAGTGCTGCCCGGTCTCGCTCCGGATGAAGGCGTCGTCCAGCCAGGCGGCGCCGGAGGTGACCCAGTCGGTCCGTTGTCCCTGGGCGGGTGCGGTGAGCTGGTTGCCGACGGCCCAGCCCCGCCAGACGTCGGCGCGGAACTCCATTGCCTTGCCCGGACGGTAATTGCGGAATGAGACGTCCACCTTGCCCAGGTCCTTCGGTTCCTCCCGCCAGGTCGGGTCCACCGGGACCGCGCCGGACCAGTGGTGCACCACGTCGTAGAGGTAGTCCGTGGTCGGGTGGGAAGTGACCTTCAGTCTGACTGCTCCGTGCCGCAGTGAGCCGATCAGGTCGGCGCCCTGGTCGGCGTTGAGGGTGGCCACGGTCAGCGGTGCCGTGCTCTCGGGGCTCCACGGGGTCTCGTCCCAGGGCTGCAGCCGGCCGGCGCCCTCGTTGGCGACCAGGAGCACCCGGGCGCCGGCGGCCGCTGCGGCCTCCGCCTGTGCCTTGATCCCTGCCGGGTCGCTGCCCCGGACCACCACGGCCTTGCCCCGAACGTCCAGCTGGGCCAGCTCCTGCGCCGTGCCCTCGCCGGCGTAGACCGCCATGAGCGTCCGGGTGCCGTCCGGCAGTGGCTTGGCCGACCGCTTGACCAGCGGATCGGCGTAATCCTCCGACGCCGTGCCCACGGTCAGCGCCGGCTGTTCGAGGCGGAAGCGGGCACCGAACTCGAACTCTCCGGTGCTGACCTTCTTGCCGGTCGGCAGCGCCCAGATGCTGTCGTACGACTCGTTGGGCAGCATGGACGACTCGACCAGGCTGTCGGTGAACGACCGATGGACGTCCAGGCGCGGTGCGACAGCGGTGACCTGCTTCGGTACGCGGGCCAGGATCCGGCGGGTCCTGCGGCCGTCCAGGGTGACGGTGCGGTCCTTGTCCAGCTGCACGTCGTTGAAGGCGAGCAGCGCCATGCCCCGTGAGTGCGGCCCGTCGGCCCCCTCCACGTCGGCGGTCAGCCATCCGCTGTAGCTGCCGACGGGCAGCCGCACCGTGCCGGTGCCGGACCGGTCGAGATCCATGACCGTGAAGAGGTTCTCGGCGGTGAGGATGACCCTGCCGGTCAGCGGCCGGCCGGACCGGTCCTTCGCGACGACGGTCAGGTTCTGCCGCTGTCCCTCCCTGGCGGCGCCGATCAGGGTCCGGGCCCGGACCGCACCGGCGCTGTCCGTGCCGGTGACCACGGCACTGACGGGCCGGTCGGCCGGCAGGACGTCCAGGTGCGCGGTCAGGTCGACCGAGGCCGTACCGTTCGCGGGAACGGTGATCCGGTCGTCGGAGAGGGTGAACAGCCCTGCCGGGACGGTGCCGTCGACCGCCAGGTCGAGGCTGACCGGGGTGTCACCGACGTTCGTGTACGTCACCTTCTGGACGTCTGTCTCTCCCGGCTTCGGGGGCCAGGTGTGGAAGCCGGAGTAGGCGTCGGCGGTGGCGAAGACCGAGGCGTGCGCCGCCGCCGACGCGTCGAGCCGGCCGGCGCCCGCCTGGTACGGCGTGTACGACGGGGTCGCCTTGGCGCTGCTGACCAGCGCCTCCTTCAACTGTGAGCCGGTCCAGTCGGGGTGCTCGGCGGCCAGCAGTGCGGCGGCTCCGGCGACGTGCGGCGTGGCCATCGAGGTGCCGCTCATCGTGGTGTAGTAGCCGGAGCCCCGCCTGTAGTGCGAGCGCGCCGCGACGATGTCGACGCCGGGTGCGGTGAGTTCGGGCTTCAGCCCGGCGTCGCCGTCACGCGGACCCTGGCTGGAGAAATCGGCCAGCTGGTCCTTGGCGTCCACGGCACCGACGGTCAGCGCGGCGTCCGCGGCACCCGGGCTGCTGATGGCGTGCGGGCCTCCGTTGCCCGCCGCTACGACGAACAGCGCACCGGTGTCGTGGCTGAGCCGGTCCACGGTCCGGCTCATCGGATCGGTGGCGTCGCCGCTCCCGCCCAGACTCATGCTGATGATCTTGGCGTGCTGGTCCCGGGCGGCCCACTCCATGCCCGCGATGATCCAGGACTCCTGGCCACTGCCTTCGGTGTCCAGCACCTTGCCGATGGCCAGCCGGGCACCGGAGGCGACGCCTCGCTCCTTGCCGTCGGAGGCGCTGCCGGTGCCCGCGACCGTCGAGGCCACGTGGGTGCCGTGGCCGTTGTAGTCGGCGACGTCCTCCTCGTGGGGGACGAAGCTGGCGCTGGCGTCGATCTGCCCGGTCAGGTCCGGGTGTTCGGCGTCCACGCCGCTGTCGAGCACCGCGACCTTCACGCCCTTGCCGGTGTTCCCCTCCGCCCAGACCTGCGGTGCGCCGATCTGTGCGGTGGAGTCGGCCAGGTCGGCCTTCACCTTGGCGTCGAGCCAGACCTTCGCGATGCCGCCCGTGAAGGCCGGCTTCGCCGAGCGGGCGGCCGCCGCCCCGGAAGCCCCGGTGAGCGCGGACCAGAACGCCGGGGCCTGCTCGCGGTTCTGCGCGAGCGCGGCACCCCGAATGCTGTCCAGTCGGCGGACGACGTCCGAACCGGTGACCTTCGGCTGTGTCCGGGACCTGGCGGCGGCGTCGGTGTAGCTCACGATCAGCGGCAGCCGGGAGGCATGCGCGTCGTCGTAGCCGTCGGCGATCAGCCCGGTCACGTTGAACAACTGCTTGTCCAGCTTTCCGGTGCCGACGTAGGGCAGGGCGGCGTCGGGATACACGTACGTCGCACCGTCGATGACGGCGCGGTGGAATCCCGCAGTTGTGCCGTTCGCGGCTTCGAAGGACCGGACGACGGTGCCGTCGGCGGTGGTACCGATGGTGACCTTGTCACCGGTGATCAACGTGACGGTGTGCATGGCGCCGTCGGGTGAGCGCTGTGCGACTTCCGCAGGCACGGACAGGGCGGCGTCTGCGGGGGCAGCGGCTGTGGCCGGTACGGCCCCGAGACACAGGGCGGTGGCCATGCTGAGAGCCAGCAACCCCGGTCTGAAATCAGGCTTTTCGGGCAAAGGGAACCCCTAAGGCGGTGGACGAACGGGAGGTGGTTCGGATCATGGAGCCACCCTCCGCCGCCGGCAATGGGCTGGGCTGGCGCACCTGCGCCATGGCACAACCGCGCTACTGCCGGATGGGAGCCGCGACGGGAACCCGGCCCGGTCGGTGGCCGAGCAGCGACGCCCTCCAAGGAGCCGCGCCGGCGGCCGGAGGGGCCGGCAGCCGCCGACTGCCGAGAAGCGGAGCGCCGCCGGTGGACCCTCGCCCGGTGATGGGCTGGTGCATGCGTGCGAGAGCTGCGAAGACCAGGGGACCAGGGGACTGAAAGGAGGAGGCCAAGGTGCGCAGCGGCGACCGTGGCTTGGGCTCAACCCGCCGGACGGACCGGCTCAGAGCCAGCCGCGGCGTGCGGCCTGCCAGGCGAGTTGCATCCGGGTCGCCGCGCCGGCGCGCTCCATCATGCCCTGGATCCGGCGCTGGACGGTCCGCCGGCTCAGCCCCACCTGCGAGGCGATCGCCTTGTCGGCCACTCCGGCCACCAGCAGGGACAGCAGCTGGCGGTCGGTGGGGGAGAGTGCGTCGGACGGCCCGGCTCCGTCCGTCCCCGAGATGGCGCCGGTGCCGTCGACGTTCAGGGGGACGGCGTCCTCCCAGTAGCACTCGAACAGGGCGATCAGGGCCGCGAGCAGATTGCTGTCCCTGACCAGCGCGGTGGTGGGCTCCTCCGGGCTGCCGTGCGGTCCACCCGCCACGAGGGGGAAGACGGCGACGGAGCGGTCGGCGATCGCCAGGCGCAGCGGCAGGTGCGGCACGGCCCGGGCGACCTCCCCGGCCCGCACGCCCGCCACCACGTTGTCCACGGCTCCTTCGTCGTCGAAGAACGCCTTCTCGTACAGCACCCGGTAGCGTACGCCCCGGGCCAGCGCCTCGAACTCCTCCGCGTTGCTGCCCGACGGCATGGCCACGTACTGGGCCTTGCAGAACCAGAGCATCTCGTCCTGCACGCCGGCCTGGATCTGCCTCAGGTGCTGACGCAGGGCCTCCGCGCCGGTGATGACCTCCAGCAACTGGCCGGAGTCGTGTCTGCGCATCGTGCCCTGGTAGGACTCGACCAGACGGGCGGCCTCGACCCGGGCCAGCTCCAGCGCGTCGGCGCTGCGCTTGAGCCGGGGCATGAGTGCCACGTCAGGGGGAGCGGCCTGGAACACGCGGGGCGTCCCGTCCGTATGACTCGCCAGGCCTTTGGCGGCCAGCGAGTCGAGTATCCGCGCGGCCTCGGCGTCGGGCAGCCCGGCGCGCCGGGCCAGGTCCGTCGGGGTGGCCCGGCCGGACGTGACGAGCAGCCGGTAGACGGCTTCTTCCTCGTGCGAGACGCCGGCGACCTCCAGCACCACGGACCTCCTCCCCGACCCTGGGGTTCGACGGTTGAATACCGTACTACATGGGAGTGTGGAGCAAAGGGGGCGCACGGCAGGCCGCGCGCCCCCGGCGAATTGCGCCTACCGCTTCAGGGTGTAGGCGCGCTGCACCGTCTGGCGGACCGTGTTCCCGGCGGCGTCGCGAGCCGTGACGCGCAGGGTCACCCAGGTGCGGGCGGCATGTCGCAACGGCGACACCACGCGGCGCCGATCGCCGGGATCACGTTCACGAACCGTGGACGGCGCCCCTGTCGACGGGCCGAGTGGCTCGTCGGTCGCTGGGAGTAGGACCAACGCCTCATGCGCGCTTCGGAACCGCTGATTAGGGTCGGCTTTCATGCAAACCACGGGAATCGCTCGTCGTGATGTGCGGGAGCGCAGGCGCGACACTCTTGAACGGCTCTCTCGAGAACGGGATATATGGGTATCAACGGCCCATCCGGATCGCGGCCCGCACCAAGTGCCGCTGTGGTTCTGGTGGGACGGGCAGGCCGTGTGGATGTGCACCGGCGAGACCTCCGCGAGTGCCCGCAACGTGCGAAACGAGCCCCGTGTGCGCCTGGCATTGCCGGACACCTTCGATGTGGTGCTCCTGCAGGGGGAGGCGGAGTGCTTCTCGGACCGGGGCGTGCCGGAGGACGCCGCGGATGCGTTCGCCGAAAAGTTCGGGTGGGATCCACGTGCGGAGGAAGGCTCTTTTCTTTATATACGCGTGGCGCCGAAGACCGTGCTCGCCTGGCGTGGCGAGCCGGAGCTGCTCGGCAGAGTCCTGATGCGTGAGGGAGCGTGGCTGGGGTGACTCCGGTCGCCGGTTGAGGCTTCCCTCTTTCTCTGATTTCGCCGACGCGGATCCATGCTGAGCACAACTGCTCAGCGGCCGACCGAAGCACTCAGTGGGTGCGGCTGGACCTGGTCCTGCTGCACAACCCCGAGCGAGCCCACCCCGGCCGTCCTGCGCAGTTCTGGGAGTCGTTCACGGCCGCGGTCGGCGCTGGGCCACGCCCGTCGGTCGGCCAGACGCGCACGTTCGCACAGCGCTGCATGGATCCGGCACCACGCCCGCACGCGGGTCCGCCGGCGGAACAGGGCGTAGACGATCCGGTGCGGCGGGAAGCCGGCCGGCAGGGCCCGCCAGGCGATCCCGCCGCGGACGAAGGCACGTCAGTGGTGGTGGCCGTGCCGGCCGAGGGTCTCCACGGGGGGTGCGCCGGGACGGGTCCACTGCGGCACGGGGCGGCTCGTCGGGCCCCAGGTGGCGTTCCCGTCCGCGTCCGAGCGCCAGGACCAGCACGGGTTCTGCCCCTCGGGCCAGCCCTCGGGGTTGTCCTCCCACGCCTCGCCACGGCCGTAGGGCGTCATGTCGAGGAGGCCGAGGGACCCGTTGACCCGCTCGTTGCCACGGCCCGTCGTGGAGTAGGTGAGGAACACGCGGTCGCCGTCGCGCAGGAAGCAGGTGAGGTAACCCATGTCTCCGCCGACCGGCGCGTCCACCTCGCGCACCGAGTACCAGGGCTGGGTGTAACCCATGAACTCGACGTAGGTGGCCACCTCGTCCCACGGGCCCGTGGTCAGGATGGCGAACGACACGCCGCGGGCGTTGAGGTAGACGGCGTCCTTCAGGTGCCAGGCCGTGGTGGTGCAGCCCTCGCACTGTCCTTGGTGCGGCGCGCCGTCGTACCACATGTGCTTGTAGACCACGAGCTCGTCGCGGCCCTGGAACAGGTCCAGGAACGGGACCGGGCCGTCGGGTCCGACGACCTCGACCGTCCCGTCGAGCTCCACCATCGGCAGCCGGCGGCGGGCCGCGGCGAGGGCGTCGCCCTCGTGGGTGTAGGCCTTCTCGCGGACCAGGAGCTCGTCACGGGCGGCCTGCCAGGTGGCCAGGTCGACGACGGGCGGGCGGCCGGGCAGCGCGGTGGTCGGGTCGTCCGGTGTGGTCGTCATGGTGTCCTCCGTGGTGTCTCGTGCCGGGCAGCGTTGTACGACGTCCTACGACGCTCACCGGAACAGACTCGCAACCCGGCCGGAACTCATCGCGGCAGGAGACGCCCTCGACCGAGCCTGCGCGGACCCCGTCGGGCTGACAAGTTCACAGATGCGCTGCGAGGCCTCTGAAGGCCCCTGGACCGGACGTCGCCTACGCCCTTCAGTACGTCGCGCGCCCTTCCGGGACGCCGCCGCATGCACGCCGCCTCTCCGGCGCCGGCCATGAGCCTTGGGCCACATGGGTGGCCGAGAGCTACCTGGGAGACCTGGAACCTTTGAACCTGCGGTGTTCCGTCGGTGTGTGGGCGGGCGATCGCGCCTCCATGGAGCGAAGCTAGGGGTGTGAGTATCAGAAGTGAGCGGCCGGTGAGCGCTGAACAGATCAATGCGGCATTGGTCGCTCTAGGGGCTCCACCGGTGGCGGAACCGGACGCGCGGCCCGAGGGACCGCAGGAAGCGGACCGTCTGCGGCTGCTGGGCAGTCTGCTGGCGAAGGCAGAGTGGGAGATCACCGCCGCGACGCGTCTGTCTGCGGAGGGGGAGATCGAGGACGTCCTCGACACGATGCTCGGTTGGACAGATCAGCTGGGTGCTGACCCCGGCCTTGCGGTCAACGTTCTGACGAACCGACTGCAGCGCACTGCCATGCAGGTCTCGGAATCCGAGGCGGAGGAGCCGCCTCCGGGTCGGGAGGCGTCCTTCGCTGCCGCGATGACGGCGTTGTTCACCCTCAGTGCCCAGTTGCACGCCGATCGAGGTGATGTGGAGGGAACCCGGCGGGCCCTGAGCGGGGCGGAGGAAGCTCTCATCGACATCATGCAGGGCATGCATGACCTGCGTGTTGCCATCGGCGACGCGGCCGGGGAGGAGGAGGGATCGGAGGGCTGACGGCAGTACCGCCGGACCGCCGAGCCAGACGTCACGGCCGGCATCATCCAGCGCCCGTCTCATCCCATGACGCCGTAGCGAAAACCCGAGGGCCCAGGCGCTGGCGGCGTTCCCGACCCGCGCCTGAGCCCTCTTCGGCGAATCCCTCCAGGGAGTCGCTGCGGTCAGCCGTCAGCCGTCAGCTGCAGCTGCTGTTGTTCTTGTAGCTCGCGTACTGCCAGACGTTCTTGTGGTAGAAGCGGTACTTGCCGTTCGTGGTGCGGTAGATGTCGAAGTAGTAGCGCGAACCGTGGTACCGCAGCTTGTACTTGGTGGCGTCGGTCGATCCGGTGCTCCGGTACTCCAGCTCGCCCGCCCCGGTGGTGGAGTTCCACTTGTCATCGGCCGCGCCGAACGTCTTGTTGCCGACCTTGCCGTCCTGCGTCAGGCCCCAGGCCTTCTGCAGCTGCTTGGTGGCGTACGCGGTGTTCGAGCCGTACTTGCCGTCGATGTCGGCCCAGTCGAACTGGGTTCCGTCGCTCTCCTTGACACCCTCCGCGTACAGGATGATCTGCCACAGGCAGGTCGCGTTGGTGTCCTTGTACGACGTGGTCGACAGTGTGCCCTCGTCGGCGAAGTCGTCGTAGAACGAGCCGCCTCCGTTGACATAGCCGCCGGCCGCGGACGCCGAGGCCGGCGAAGCGCTCACCGCGAGCGCACCCGCGACGGCGGCGCTCACCGCGCCGGTGGCCAGACGGGCGCGGGTCATACGGAAGTTCATTCGGGTCCTTCCCCCGTAGAAAGTGGTGGCGTGTGCTTACATGATCATGATGACAGCGGTGGGTGCGCAGGGGAAACCCGAGGTGTTTCAGGGGTGGATTCTGGACACCGCTGCCCACCCACCGGCGTACGCCGACGGCTCCTGCATCTTCTGCGGTACCGCGAAAGGTTGACGCACCGTCCGTGACGCCGGGCTACGCTGCGGCGATGCGGATTCGCCCACTGGCCGCTGACGCGCTCGTCGCCGCCGCACCGACCGGCGTGGCGTTACTGATCGGGCAAGAGGCTGTCGATCAGGGTTGGCCCCAGCTCGACCCCGTGGCCTACGGCCTGGTGGGGCTGGTCAACCTGCCGCTACTGCTGCGCACGCGCGCCCCCGTCGCCGTCTGCCTCGTCGTCCATGCGGCCTGGATCGGCTACGTCACCGTCGGCTACTGGCCGGTCGTGAACTCCTTCGGGCCGATGCTGGCGGTCTACACCGTCGCCTCGCTCCGTCCGCTGCGCATCGCTGCCGCCTGCACGGCGCTGATGAGCACGGTGTGGATCTACGCGGGCCTGCTCAGTCCGCACGCGTCCATGCCGTCCGTCGTCGGTCAGGCCGTGGGCTTCGCCCTCGTGCTGCTGCGCTTCGGCGTCCTCGCCCGCCGCTCCGGTGAGCTCACTCGGCAGCTGCGGCGCGAGAACGAGGAACGGGCCCGGCGCGAAGTGGCCGAGGAACGCGGACGGATCGCGCGTGAGCTGCACGATGTGGTCGCTCACCACATGTCGGTGATATCGGTCCAGGCGGGGCTCGCGAAGTTCGTCTTCACCTCCGACCCGGCCACCGCGCACAGCGCACTCGGCACCATCTCCGCCACCAGCAGCGAGGCGTTGGAGGAACTACGCCGGATGCTGAGGGTGCTGCGCAGCGAGGAAAGCACCGGGGCCGAAACGTCCGTCGCGGACGAATCGGTGACCTCGCACGCGCCGATGCCGGGACTTGCCCGCCTCGACGAGATGGTCGACCGGGTCAGAGCCGGCGGAGTCCAGGTCGACCTCCACATCGAAGGCATCCCGCGCCCCCTGGCACCCGGCACAGAACTCTGCGCCTATCGCGTCGTGCAGGAAGCGCTGACCAACGTGCTCAAGCACGCCGGCGGGGCGACCGCCCGGATCCGACTCGCCTACCACGCCCACCACATCGAGGTCTCGGTCAGTAACGGCAAGGGGCAGGGGACCATTCAGGCCAGAGTTCGGTCCAGCAGCGGCCATGGCTTGATGGGCATGCGCGAGCGCGCCAAGCTCTATGGAGGGACGATCAACATCGGCCCGCTGAAGGACGGAGGGTTTGCTGTACGGCTTTCCCTGCCGACGTCGGCGCGGGCCGCGGCACGGGGGGACAACACCACGCAATGACAACTGTGCTCGTCGTCGACGACCAGTTCCTCATCCGCGCAGGCCTCGTCGGGCTGCTGCGTGCCGCACCCGGATTCGACGTGGTCGGCGAGGCCAGCGACGGCGCCGAGGCAGTGCTCCTCGCGCAGCGGACCCGGCCCGACGTGATCCTCATGGACATCCGGATGCCGGGCACGGATGGCATCCAGGCCACCCGTCAGATCCTCGCCGACGCCCCCGCACCCCCTCCGCGCATCCTGGTGCTGACCACCTTCGACCTCGACGAGTACGTCTACGGGGCGCTGCGGGCCGGCGCCTCCGGATTCCTCCTCAAGGACTCAGGCCCCGAACGGCTGCTCGCCGCCGTGGCCGCGATCAGCGGCGGCGACGCGCTGTTCGCCCCAACGGTCACCCGACGCCTGGTAGAAGCCTTTGCACAGCAGGCCGGAGCGGCCCAGGTCGCCGAACCGCCGACCGACCTTGCAGCACTGACCACCCGCGAGGTCGAGGTACTGCGCCTGATCGCCAACGGCCTCACCAACGCCGAGATCGCAGACCAGCTCTTCATCAGCGAGGCCACCGTCAAGACCCACCTCAATCGGACGATGGCGAAGCTGGAGCTGGACAGCCGCGCCCAGGCCGTCGTGGTGGCCTACGAGTCGGGACTGGTGACGCCGGGCCGCACCAGCTCGTAACGGCCTCTTGTTCTTGCTCGCGCACAGGGTCGGTGTCACCCGCACTCGGCCCGGCTTCGGGCGTGACGGTGGCCCGTCCTCCCTCCCCCGGGGAGGACGGGCCACCGTCGTTCTCCCCCGTCAGCTGCAGGCGTTGAACGTGGCGTTGTTGTACCAGAGCGTCTTGAGGTCGTTGCCGAGGTACATGCCCCAGCGGCCGTTGTCGGTGCGCTTGAAGGTCACATAGCGCCCGTCCTCGCCGGTGTACTTGATCTGGTTGCTCGAGCCGGCGCTGCCGCTGAGGAAGTCGGATGCCCTGCCGAAGGTGTTCTTGCCGACCTTTCCGTCATGGTCACCCGGTACGTGGTACGTCGTCTGCCAGCTCTTGGTGGCCGCCACCGTGCCCGGCCCGAACCGGCAGTCGATCCCGTCGTACGAGAGCTTCTTGTCGGCCCACAGGATGGCCTGCCACATCGCGGCCACGTTGCTGTGGGCGTTGTGCGACGCATCCACGTACTCGTCGTTCCAGTCGTCCCTGAAGTCCCCGGTCCCATGGACCACACCTCCGCTCGGGCTCGCCAGAGCCGGGGAGGCCGAGAGCACGATCCCGCCGCTGATGCCTGCGGCAACCGCCAGCGTGATGGCCTTCGTGCGCAAAGACATGTCAGTCCCTTCCGGCCACGCGCCGGGTCCCCCCGTTGGGTCCCCAGTAGGCCCGTGGCCTCCGGTGCCGGTGGTCGGCCGGCTCCGGTGTGCTGCTTCACCACGAAGTTACGGGCGGGCCGGAGCCACGTCGTCCCGTCCCGGTTTGATGTTCGGGCACGCCTTGCGCCGTACCCGGACGGTTCCTGCAACTTCCGCGGTACCGCGACAGGTTGACGTCACCAGGTGCGCGACCCACCGCAGTCACCTGGGCCCTTCATGCGCTGCCATGGCGGTACGGTCGGTCCGAAGGCACACCCTGCCGCCACATCAAGGACAGTTCGGCCGCGAGAGCACGTTCGCCGGCCGGGGTGTCGGGCAGCGGGAGGTGGAGGGCTTCGAGCAGATCGAAGCGGTGCAGGTCGAAGGCCGTATCAAGGCTGTCTCCGAAGGCCTGGGCAGCGTGCACCGCGCCGTGGTACGCGATGCGGGAGACCACGAACGGGGCCAGGACCAGCAGTAGCCAGGGCCCTGAACGGGCCACCAGGGCGATCGACACCAGAGCGGTCGCGGCGGATGTGACAGAAAGCCGCGCGGTGGCATCGAGCAGGTCACGGCGGTCGTTGACGACGGCCCGGACCTGATCGCTGAGCAGCGGGTGCAGCCGGGGCCATGCGACTACGGCGTCCCAGCCGTACACCGCGCCTGCTCGCTCCTCGGCGGCGGCCAGGGCGTTGCCGAGGGCTGTGGCGCGTACCGGGCCCGAGGCCGGGAAACGGCGCCGTAGACGAGCACCTGCGGCACCTGCGGCCTGGACGTCCTGCGGGCCGGGGTCGGTTGCGGCGTCTTCCGCCCGCCGTTCGATGAGGCGGAGCTTGTCGCGTGCCCTGGTCTGCCGGGCGCGGCCCGCGTCGGCGAGTGGACGCAGGGGCTGCGGCCACTGTCCTTCCAGGAGCCGGACCAGAGCGAGCTGCAGGGGTTGGAGCAGCACAGCGACGATGGTGATGGTCACTGCGAGCAGGACGAGTTCGCCTGCGGTGAGTTGTTCCGCAGTCTTCCAGGCCGCTGCCCAGTGCGGACGGCCCTCGGGGGTATCGGCCCAGACAAGGGTGAGCAGATACAGCGCGGCACCGTAGGTCGGCAGATATCCGATCAGCAGGAATCTGGCCGAAGTGGCGGTGACCTGTGGCTGGGCGAGCTGGTTGATGCTCATCCCAGGCGTTCCAGCTCGCCGTGTCCGCGCGGGCAGGCCGGCGGCTCTCTCGGATCGAGGTGGAGGCGGCGTACGGTCGTTGAACAGGTGGTGCACCGGAAGCGGAGGACGACGTACCGGGTGGACTCTCCAGGCAGCGTGGCCGCGTCCCCGTCGCCGAGGGCGCGCACGGGCGTCAGTCCCAGGCGGTTGAGATGGTCTCGAGTGGCGACCCCGATCGTGGTGTTGCCGAGGACGATGTCCACGCGGTCCAGGGCGGGTTCGGCACGGTAGACGGTCTCCAGGATCCGGGCCGCGTCGGTGACCGTCGTGTCCGGCATCAGGTGGAGGATGTCGTCGCCGGCTGTACCGGCGGTCTCTTGCCGGGCTCTTCGATCGAGCAGGTGCTCGTAGGGCGATGGCACGATGATGACCGGCTCCTTTGCGGGGTCGCTGGGACGGGTGTCACGGGCCGACGTGAAGGTAAGGCGCCCACAGGATGGGCAGATGCGCGTTGCCGTCTTCGCGCAGGGCACGTACGGCGGCATGCAGTGCCCGGGCCGAATCCTCGGTGGCGAGCGCGGGAGGAGTGTGCGGCGGAGAGACGGAGGGTGCGAGTGCACCGTAGACGGCGGCGGCGAGCGGAGCCGCCAGCGCGTCGCTGACTGTCCAGAGCGTGGCCAGCACGTGCCGGAATCCGGCGAGATGGAGGGCCGCCGCCGGGTGGATCGCCTCGTCCGGCAGGGCCGTGCCGCCGCTTGCGGTGTCACATGCGGAGAGGTACGCCAGCTCGCTTCCGCCGAGGTTGAGGCCGGCGATGTCCACAACGGTCAGCGGCTCGTCGGCGAGCAGGAGTGCCGAGGCGGAAGGGTCAGTGGGGCGGGCGATGCCGTGGCAGGCGAAGTGCGCCCAGCGGTGCCGGGGCAGATCGGTCCGGACGCGGTCCCGGGTGGCTGCTGCGCCTTCGCGTATCGTGCACCGACCGGGCAGGAGGGCGGTGAGCGCGTCGATCTCACCCGCGACCTGCAGGTCGGGCACGCCCGGGATTCCGGCCGGCGCCACGATCAGCATGCGGCTGTCGGCACGTTCCGCCGGTGCGTCGGCGGGTGCCGCCGTACGGGCGCGCTGCAGACCGCTGATCGTCGGGGTGTAGGAGGAGACGGCCAGGTCGTGAACGCCGGGACGGCCCGGTTCGCCCGCAGCGTGGAGGGGGAGCAGGGCGAGCGGACCGGTGGGACACCACCAGATGCGGTCGACTGTGCCGATACGGTCCAGGACCGGCCCGGCGACGGTGTGCCAGAGCCAGGCCAGGGTGTCGGTGAGGACTGCGTTCGCGGTGATGGTGCCGGCCAGGCCGGGGTCACGGTCGCGTACTGCGGCCAGGAACGCTCCCGTGCGGGCGGATACCTCACCCGCCGTCAGCACAGGCAGCGGTAGCAGATCGGTTCCGTGGCGGGTGAGGATGAGCGCATCGCAGCGCAGTCGGCTGACGTTGATCACGACGACCGGCCCAGCGGCGGCGGCGTCTTCGGCGCGCGGGGGTTGTGGCCGTAGAAACGTTGTGAATCCGTCCAGGCCGCGGACCTCCGCAACCAGCTGGTCCCAGGTGCCGGCCAGCTCCATTCGGCCCACGCTGGGGGTGGTTCGGCTGCTGTCGGAGTGGTCCAAGGCGGCACGGACGGCATCCAGGCGGGCCGCGAGTACCGGGTGGCGTTCGCGTAGCAGGGTCACATCGGTGCGCAAGTCCAGCAGCTGAGCCCACAGCACGGTCCGGCCCTGTTCGAGGAGGGCGAGGGCGCGGTCGGCGTCGCCGAGGTCCAGGGCCGTCGCAGCTGCGTCGGTGGCCAGATGGGCGAGGTCGGCAAGACGACGTTCCTGGTCGGTACGCTCCAGCCCGCGCCAGGCGAGCAGCGGCAGCAGCTCGACGCCGGCGGCGAGGGCATCGAGTGCCGCATCGGTGTCTCCCGCGGTCCGGGCCAGCTCGGCTGCGAGCATCGCGCCCCGAAGCCGCACGGTGACCGCCGAAGCGGCGGACTCGGCGGCAGTGCGCGCGGCGGTGCGTGCGGCGGCCAGGTCCGCGGGGTCACGGTTCAACGCGTGCCGTTCTGCAAGGACTTGGGCGAGTGTGTGAAGCGCTATGGCGTCGGTGTGGTCGCCGGGGACATCGGAGGTTGCGGCGCAAGCCCGGTCGGCGGCCTCGTCGAGGTCGGCGTGTTCACCAGAGAGGTTGTGCCGTTGTAAGAGCGCGGCCGCCAGGTTGGACTGGTGGCGTCGACGGGCCAGATGGGCGGGGCCGGTGAGGGCGAGCGCGCCGCGCCAGGCGTCGATGGCGGCGTCGAGGTCGGTGCGCACGGTCGCGGCGGCGTCGGGGTCCGCCGGACTGGTGGCCGCGTAGCGGAGTACGAAACGGTGATGGAGGGCGAGCGCGAGATTGGACAGGACGGAGGGGCGTGCCGTCAGGGGGGTGCCAGGTGCGTCACCGGCCAGGCGCAACAGTGCCACGGCCTCGGCGAGGTCGCTGAGCGCGAGGTCACGTTCGGAGGTCGTCCTGGGGGCGGTGAGCTCGGCGCGCAGGACGAGGGCGTGCCCGAGGTTCACCCGGTGGTTGGTCAGGTCTCGCGCGGTGGACGGCGCGGTTTCGGCGGCGCGTCGCAACACCTTGACGGCTTCGTCGAGATCGGCCTTGGCACCCAGGTGTTGGTAGCGCGTGGTGAGCGTGGCACCCAGATTGCCCAGGGCGGTGGTGTCCATGGGCCGGGATGCGGCTGCCGCGACGGCCTCACGGGCGGTGGCGACGGCCTTGTCGATCAGCGCCGTGTCACCGGACAGCTCGAATGCGGTACCGAGGACTACGTTGAGATGGGTGCGCGCCGTATCAGTGCTGTGCTTGGATGCCACAGCCTCGCGGGCGACGGTGATGGCCTGCTGGAGTTCGGTGAAGTTTCCGGTCCACTCCGCACGCCGGGTGAGGGCGGCAGCGTAGGTGCCGAGGTGGGCAGCACGGTCAAATGAGTCGGCCGGGGTACGCGCCAGGGCCGTCTGCGCGGCGTCGATCGCCTCGTCGATGTCCTCGACACGAGCGAGCCGCTCGAATCGCAGCCGCAGCGCCGTGGCGAGAACGCCCCACCAGTCGTGGGAGCCGTCCACGTGGGACATCGGCCCGTTTTCGGCGAGTACGGTCGCACGGCGGTGGCAGGCAATGGCCCGGTCCAGGTCGGCGACATCACCGGTGGCGTCGTAGATCCTGCTGTGTACGGTGCCGAGCAGGCTGTGCGCGCGGGCGGTGGGGGCGTCTTGGCCAGGAACCGGTGTTCTGCTGCCTCGGCCGACGGCGGGTTCGGGGAACTGCCCGAGGTCGAAGCCGGATTGGAGTACCGCCGCCGCGGCGGTGAGGTCGCCGGCATCGGCGTCGGTCTCATGGCGGTCGAGGAGGGCGGCAGCGAGACTGGTCCGGTACAGCGGGATGCTCGGATCGTCCGCGGTGGCAAGGCCGAGTGCCTGCCGGCTCAACACCACCGCCCGGTCGAGGTCCGGGCGCTGCTGGTGCACGCCCCAGCGCCGCAGATGGAGCGTGCTGAGCTGGGACAGCGCGAGGGGGAGTATCTGCTGTCCGCCGAGGGCATCCGGCTCGGCCGCGGCGTCCGCCACCTCGCGGAACAGCGCGGCGGCCCGGTCGAGGCCGTCGTTGTCGCCGTCGAGGTCGGCGCGCACCGCCTGTGAACCGGCCAGCTGCAGGAGGGCAACAGCTCTGCGGGGGTCGCCGGGCGGCAGGACGCAGGCCAGCATCGAGTCGAGGACGAGCGAGCGCTCGGTGGGTTCCGCTCCGGCGGCTCCGATGGATGCAGAGGCGCCGTTCGCCGGATTGTTGGGCCGTTCTGGCGCGGCGGACGCGAACCGGCCATGAATCGCAACGGACAGTTCCACCAGGTCCGACCACAACGCCTCAGCCTGCGCCTGGCCGAAAGCGTCCGGCAGCGATTCGTCGGACACGGCTACGGCAAGCTCCGCGGCGGCGTCGCGCAGGGCGTGCGCGAGCGCGATGACGTCGGCGTCGTCGCTGTCGGCCTCCGCGATGCGCAGCAGCGCCCCGATGTACGGTCGCAGGAGCAGGGGCCGTTCAGTGAGGCCGAGCGGACACTCGGCGAGCCCGGCGGCCAGGGCGTCACGCGCTTCGCGACACTGACCCAAGGTGCCGTCGGGAAGGGCCGCGAGCTCCAGCAGCCACCCTCCCCAGGTGTTGAGGGCGGCCAGGCGGCGAGGCTGTCCGGGGGACAGGGTGACGGCCGTGGCCCTGGCCGTCGCCACTGCCCACTCCAGGTCGGCCTGCTTGTCTTTGTCGAGATAGCGCTCGTAAGCCAGGCCGGACAGCGTGAACAGGATCTCGGCCGACCCGTTGTCATCGAACGCGCCCTCTACCGGGGCGTCGATCTGGTCCAGGATCCCGACGAGCAGTTCCGGAACCTCGACGCCGGGCCGGTCCCGGATCGCCGAGAAGCGGCTGACCGCGGTGTCCAGTTCAGCCGGGTCGCCGTCCGGCCAGGCGGCGAGGTAGCGAACCCAGTAGAGCCAGGCGACGGCTGCCCATCCGGGCTCGTCATCGCCTTCGAGCAGGCGAACCGCCTGTCCGAGATCACGTGTTGCCGAGCGGCTCAGCACCGCCCGGGTGCGGCCCCTGTCCTCGAATGCGCGAATCCGGGCCCACAACCGGTCCAGGAGTGACTTGTCCATGTTCCCGCCCCCTGCTCACGAGGGTACGGCCCGCTCTTCTGACCGCGCGGCGTTTTTGATGCGGCCGCGCTCGTCGACGTCAGCGCGGGGACGAAGGCGGGACTGACGTCACAGGGGTGGGATGTCCCCGGCCGCCAGTCCGATGAAGAGCGCGCTCGTCCGGGATGGGTTGGAGTCTGCGGCTGACCGGCTGGGCATGTTCTTCAGGGCGCACCAGCCGGGGCGAACCCGCCTTTCTGTCTCCAACCTGTGTCGTTCCTAGAATGGCCGGGTGGAGGACATCGACGCGATCGCGGTGTTGCAGGATCCGGTGCGGCGCCGCCTGTATGAGTACGTGGCGGCACAGGGCCGTGAGGTCGGCCGCAACGAGGCCGCCGAGGCGACCGGGGTGGCGCGCACGCTCGCTGCGCACCATCTGGACAGGCTGGCTGAGGCCGGGCTGCTGGAAAGCGGCAGCCGCCGTCTGACGGGCCGCTCGGGGCCGGGGGCGGGCCGTCCTGCCAAGGTGTACACACGGGCGCGGGCCGAGCGGTCGGTGTCGCTGCCCGCCCGCGACTACCGCACCGCCGCCGAACTGCTCGCCGAGGCCGCCGAGCAGGCGGGGCTGGACACCGGGCTCTGTGCGGCCGCGCGCCGCCGGGGTGAGGCCCTGCGCGGCTCGGCTGCGCCCTGTGCCGGCCTGGAAGAGGCCATGAAGCTGCTGGCCACCCGCGGTTACGAGCCGTATCTGGAAGGCGCCGAGGGTGTCCAGGGCGCTGAGGCGGCCGAGGGGACGTCCGGGGAAGTCGCGCGGGTGGTCCGTATGCGCAACTGCCCGTTTCACGCCGTCGCCGAACGCTATCCGCCGCTCGTCTGCGGCATGAATCTCGCGCTGCTGGAGGGGCTGCTCGGCGCGGACGGTCCCGTGCGCGCTCGCATGGACGCCCGGCCGGGGGAGTGCTGCGTGGTGATCGAGACTTCTAAAAACAATGGTGATTGACATAGAAAAGTGGGCCGTGCTGGGATAAGGCCATGACCGCATCCGTGCATGCCGCCCACCTTGCCGAGCTCAATGTCGTCACCCTCCGCCTCCCCTTCGACGACCCACGCATGGCGCCGTTCGTCGAGATGCTCGATCCGGTCAACGCCGCTGCCGACGGAGCACCCGGCTTCGTGTGGCGGCTCGTGGAGGAGGGAGCGGCCGACGCCACCGGCCTGCGCCCGGCGGGCGAGGACGTCATCGTCAACATGTCGGTGTGGGAGACCCAGGAGGCTCTGTGGGACTTCACCTACCGCAGCGGGCATTTGGAGGTGATGCGGCGGCGCCGCGAATGGTTCGAACGGCACGTCGAGGCGCATCTGGTGCTCTGGTGGGTCCCCGCCGGTCACCTCCCGACCGTCGGCGAGGCCCTGGAGCGGCTGGCGGACCTGCGGGCCCACGGGCCGTCCCCGCGCGCGTTCACCTTCGCCTCCTCCTACACCGCCGCCGAGGCCGCCCAGCACCTTCAGACCGTGCCGCCGGCGCAGCCCGAGCAAGCCGCCCGCAGCGCCCGGCCGACACCCGCCGGGGACTCGGCGACTGTGTAGGGCAGGGGCGTTCGGCAGCCGCATGCCGGTGAGCTCGCACGATCGTGGATCCCGCCGACACCGCCCGGGCAAGCTCCTCATCGACGTCGGCCTGAGCCACCAGCGCGGTAAAGACACGTTCCCGCGTGCCCGTGGTCAGGGAGCAACGGCTCAATTCACGCCCAATGCACAGCGGTTGACGGCACACCCGCATCAACGGCCGCTGATCCAAACGAAACTGACCCCGCTTCACTCCATCCAAGATCACCATGTGACGCTGGAGGGGGCTGGCAGGCGTGCATGACGAGTTGGCAGGGCAGCTACGGCAGCTGCGTGACCTGACCGGACGAAGCCTGCGGGAGCTGGCCCGTGACGTCCGCGGCAGCAGTTCCTCGCTGTGGCGCTACTTCTCCGGTCAAGCCGTTCCACCCTGGCCGACGGTGGTTGCGCTGTGCAAGGCAGCCGGTCGTGACCCCAGGGCGATGCGTGAGGTGTGGGAGCGGGCCAAGGAAGGGCCCCGGACGAGCACCGCCGCCACTGCGCCGGTGCGCAACGACCTGCCGCACGACATCACCTCCTTCACCGGGCGCCGGGAGGCGCTGACCGCCCTCCTCGGCGCCGCGCGGAACACGACGATGGTGGCGATCGACGGCCTGGGCGGGGTGGGTAAGACCGCGCTGGCCGTACACGGCGCGCATCTGCTGACCGCCGACTTCCCCGGTGGCCAGCTCTACCTGGACCTGCACGGCTTCACTCCGGGCCGGGAGCCGGTCGAGCCCGCGGAGGCGCTGCGTGTGCTGCTGGCCGCGCTCGGGGTGCCGCCCGGCAGGATTCCCGAGCGGGCCGCGCTCTGGCGGTCGGAGCTGGCGGCGCGGCGCGCGATCGTGCTGCTGGACAACGCCGCCGACGCCGATCACGTGCGCGATCTGCTCCCCGGCGCCGGAAAGTGCTTCGTCGTGATCACCAGCCGCCGGCGGATGGTGGAGCTGGACGGCGTCCAGCCGATCTCGCTGGACGTCCTGCCGACCCAGGAGGCGGCGGAGCTGTTCGTCGAATCGGCGGGCGGGGCTCGTCCTGGTGATGTCGGTGAGGTGCTGCGTCGATGCGGGAACCTGCCGCTGGCCGTCCGGGTGGCCGCCGCGCGACTGCGGCACCGGCCCGCGTGGACGCTCGACACCCTGGTGGATCGGCTGCGCGAGGGCGAGTTGGCGGTGTCGGACGTGTTCGAGATGTCGCTGCGGCAGCTCGACTCCGCCCAGCGGCGGATGTTCGGACTGCTGGGGCTGATGCCAGGCGAGGACATCGACGCGTACGGTGCGGCGGCCCTGGCCGGTATCCCGCCGGCCAACGCCCGTTCCCTGCTGGAGGACCTGGTCGACGTCCATCTGCTGCAGGAGCCGGCGGCGGGCCGGTACCGGATGCACGACCTGCTGCGGCAGGCCGCCCGTGCCGAGGACGCCGCGGCGGACCCCGGACCGGCGATCGCCCGCCTGGGCGACTACCACCTGAGCGGCATGCTGGCCGCGGAGGAGGTGATCGAGCTGGTCGTCACCCCCGTGCCGGACGCCGCCGGGGTGGCCACCGCAGACAGCACGCCGGCTCGCTGAGCTCGGCGTGGCCCGTCCACCGGCGCGGACGCCGGGCCGAGCAGGCACGACCGGTCGACGTTCCCGTCGGCCGAAGGGTTGCCTGCTCGGCCGTGGCGTGCGTGGTCGAGGCGGTCGCGGACTGCGCCGGGACCGCGGCCCGAACGCGCTGCCCCTGGAATGGCGCGCAACGCCCCCCGCGTCAGGAAGTGGCGTCGTAGACGGCCTTGTTCAGGTAGGCCAAGTCCCGTCGAGGGGCGGCGGTAGAGGCGCCCGTTGCGCGGGTTGCCGACCGCGGGCGCGCCTCCTCAGGGCTGGGCGGTCTCGAGGTCCTTCAGGCCCTTGGAGGCGTCCTCGATCTGCTTCTGCATGATCTCCGTGGCGAACTTCTGGACGGTCTTGTCGTCCACGCCCTTGCACGCGTCGGGGCGGTCTTGGGACTTGGCCTTGTCGCCGCCGGCCGCTACGTCCTTGAACTGCTTCTCCATCGCCGTCTTGCAAGCAGCGGGGTCGGCCTCGGAGTCGCCGCCGCTGCTGCAGGCAGTGAGGGACGCGGCGAGGGCGAGCAGGACGGTACAGGCAGCTGTGCGGGTTCTCATGATTCCCCCTGTGGTGGCTGGTGTTCAGGAAGCATTATGCGTGCTGCGAGGTAGGCATGTGATCGCTGTGGCTTTCCTGTGACCCGGACAGGCGTGGCGAGGCTCACTACTCGGGCAGCCGCCGCACAAGGCCGACGCAAGGTGAGGTCCAAGTCACTTACGAGCTGCTGTAGATGGCGGCGCCGCAACTGGATCCGCCGCCTGCACGGTGCCCGGCAGAGGCCGTGCTGCCATCGATCAGCCGGCCCCGATCGAGGTGGCCCGCGTCCAGCGTCGCCGCGCAGTCGAGGCCAACCGTGCGGCCGCCCCTCCGGCGGGCCCGAGCTGAGCGGACCGGGGCGGCAGCCGTGGCGCCGGGCGTGGCATCACTGAGGCCCAGAGCATGAACGTCCCTGGGGATCAGCCGCCATGGGCGGTAGGTCCAGCGCGACGGGATGGCCGGATTGCATGCGCGAGCCGTGGGACGAGGAGTTCGGCGTTGCCGCGGTTGACGGCGTGCAGCCGGCCTGGCTCCCAGTGCGGATACTCGTCCAGCGCGGTGTCGAAGCCGGTGCTCCAGTCCTCCGGGAGCATGGGGAAGTCGCTGCCGTACAGGATGTGCTCGGGTGCGGCGAAGGCGAGCAGGGAGGGCAGGCTCGCGGGACCGGTGGAGAAGGCGGTGTCGAAGTAGAAGCGCCGCAGGTCGGTGACGAAGTCCTCGGGGGTCCCGCCCGGGTCGTCGGCGGACGCGCCGCCGGGGAGGTGGGCGGCGAGGGCGAAGCGGTGGACGGCGTACGGCAGGAAGCCGCCTGCGTGGGGGAGGATCACCTTTATCCGGGGATACCGGCGTGGAACGCCCCGCACGGTCATGTGCAGGGCGGCGCGGGTTGTGTCGTAGGGGAAGTCCGCAAGCGGAGGGGGTACCTCCGGGACGGGGGTGCCCGGGGGTGCGGTCGGGTGGACGAGGACGACGGCGGACCGGGCGTCGAGTTCGGCCCACAGCGGCTCGAACGCCGGGTCGCCGAGATAGCGGCCGTGAGCGTTGGACAGGACCATGACGCCGTCGGCGTGCAGTTCGTCCAGGGCGTGTGCTGCCTCGGCGAGCGCGCCGTCCACGTCGGGCAGCGGGAGGACAGCGAAGTGGCCGAAGCGGTCCGGCCGGTTCTTGACCAGCTCAGCCGTGTACTCGTTGACGCTACGGGCCACCACGCGCGCTCCGCCGACGTCGTGCGGGCCGGCGAGCGGCGCAGCGTACGACAGCACGCCGGTGGCGATCGAGCGCCGGTCCATCATGGCGATCGCGCTCTGCTCGTCCCACGCGGGTGCGGGCCACCTGACGGCCGCGGCGCGGGCGGCGATGGCGCGGCCGCGGTCAGGCGGGATCACGTGCTGGTGGACGTCGATGCGCCGCGGGTCTGTGTGCGCGGGGTCCGTACGTTCAGGATCTGCCATGCCCGTCCGAGCCTCCTCGCATGACGCACCTCAGCATGACGGCACAAAAGGATCCTATCCGGGTATTTCCAGTCGTTCCATCGGATGGCCTCCGGCCGCTCCCCGGAGAGATCTGCAGCAGGGTTTCCCTAACGTGCGCGCTCGTGTTGTTCGCCCTGGCCTTGCGGGGGTTTTGCTCGCACGGACATGGTTTCCGGGTCACCAGAAGGTCACTCGCTGGTCTCGACAGGCCGCCGTCGTGGCCGGTTCGAAATCCATCCGCAACTCACCGGGCCGCACGTTCCAGCCCCTTGCGCCGTCACAGTCGGCAGAGGTCGCGCAAGGCGACATCAACCGGCGCAGGGGGAACACGAGATGGAGCGGTACCGGACACATCGATCACGGCGCGCCCGCGCAGCACTGCTCGCCCTCACGGCGGCGGGCGGCCTGCTCCTGACGGCCTGCGCTGCGAGCGGGCCCGAGGGCGGGAGCAACAGCGCCGACCACAAGGGTCTGCCCGCCCCCGGTCCCGCACCCGCGCGCGGCGATCAGGGCTATGAGTCGGCGCCGTCGGACGACCACCTGTCCACCTTCGCTCTGGATGTCGACACCGCCTCCTACACCTACGCCCGCCGCACCCTCGCCGACGGCCGCATGCCCGACCCGTCGACCGTCCGTCCCGAGGAGTTCGTCAACAGCTTCCGCCAGGACTACCGCCGGCCCGAGGGCAACGGCTTCACCGTCACCGTCGACGGCGCCCGCACCGCCCGGCCGGACTGGTCCCTGGTCCGTGTCGGCCTCGCCACCCGGGCCGCCGACCCCACGCGGCAACGCCCGCCGGCCGCGCTCACCTTCGTCATCGACGTCTCCGGCTCCATGGACGAACCCGGCCGCCTCGACCTCGCCAAACAGTCCCTGAACACCATGACGGACCGGCTGCGCGACGACGACTCGGTGGCCGTGGTCACCTTCAGCCAACACGCCGAGACCGTCCTGCCGATGACCCGGCTCGGCGGCCATCGTGGTGCGGTCCACGACGCCGTCGACGGCCTCGCCGCGCTGTCCTCCACCAACCTCGCCGCGGGTGTCGAGACCGGCTATGCCACCGCCGTCGACGGCCTGCGCAAGGGCGCCACCAACCGGGTCGTCCTCGTCTCCGACGCACTCGCCAACGACGGCGAGACCAGCCCCGACGCGATCCTGCGCCGCATCGGCTCCGCCCGGCGCGAGCACGGCGTCACCCTCTTCGGCGTCGGCGTCGGCAGCACCTACGGCGACGCCCTCATGGAACGCCTCGCCGACAAGGGCGACGGCCACACCGTCTACGTCTCCGGCGCCGACGAGGCCCGCAGGGTCTTCTGCGAGCAACTCCCGCAGAACATCGAGCTGACCGCCCGCGATGCCAAGGCCCAAGTCGCCTTCGACCCGCACACCGTCGCCGAGTTCCACCTCGTCGGCTACGACGACCGCAAGGTCAGCGACGACGACTTCCGCAACGACCGCGTCGACGGCGGCGAGGTCGGCCCCGGCCACACCGTGACCGCCCTGTACGCGGTACACACCAGGCCCGGCGCCGACGGCCACCTCGCCACCGCCACCGTCCGCTGGCTCGACCCCACCACCCGCGCCCCGCACGAGGAGTCCGGCGCGCTGGAGGCCGGTGCCCTGCACGACTCCGTCTGGGAGGCGAGCCCGCGCTTCCAGGTGACAGCGGTGGTCGCCTACTTCGCCGATGCCCTGCGCGCGGGCACCGACCACGGTCCCGCCCTCCCCGGCGCCCCGAGCCTCGCCCGCCTCGCCACCCGAGCGGCCACTCTGGCCGATGCCACCGAGGACCAGGACGTACGGGCCCTCGCCGACGCGATCCGGGAGGCGAGCCACTCCGAGCCCACCGGCTGACCCGGCCGGACGTCGGCCTTCGACCCTGAGGCCGACCCCGACGTCCACCGCCGGCGCAACACCGTCGAGCGGTGCATGCGTGAAACAGGGATTCCGCCCCCGCCCGTACTGTTGTGTACAGTGGTGGAACCGACGCGGGGTGGAGCAGCTCGGTAGCTCGCTGGGCTCATAACCCAGAGGTCGCAGGTTCAAATCCTGTCCCCGCTACGAAAACCGAAGGGTCCGGCAGCC
>NZ_JBEXYL010000084.1:0-35009 GCF_040630895.1 Streptomyces sp. NPDC005728 | reverse complement strand
CCCACCAGACGGGTGTGTCGAGGATGAGCTGGTGGACGCCGATGTCGACGAGCTTGCCGACGCCGAGGTGCACGTCGGGGTTCTCGATGGAGCCCATGACGTACATGACGGCGTTGCCGAGGACTCGTTCGGCCATGTCACGGACCATCGTGTGGTCGCGCAGGAGCAGCGCGATCTCGCGGTCCCACAGGCTCATGCCGGAGTCGAAGACGTTGACGGTCAGCTCGGTGATGTGAGGTGCGACCGCGTTGAGCAGTTCCTGTGGATCGCGGGTGCGACTTGCGGTGGGACGTTCTAACGCGACGGTCACGCTGTCCTCCTGGTATGGACGGTTGCCCTCGGGGGTTGAGGGTCTGTCTCCGCGCGTCTCCTTGGAGCTGTGCTGGTAGATGCGCGGACGTCTGGGGACCTTCAGTCCTTGGTGAGGTTCTCGTAGTGGTCGCACAGGGCGTTGACCGAGCGGGCCAGCTTCATGGCGACGGACATGCGCACAGGGGGGTAGCCGCCCACGCCCAGGCGCAGCCGCATCTTGGCCTCGCGTGTGCAGGCCAGCGCGCACGCCTTGGGGACGTCGTCATTCGGCAGGCCGAGGGTCAACGCCTCGATGACGGGGACGAGCAGCTGGATATGCCCGCGTAGCGCGAGCCGGAGCGTCTCCAGCTCTTCGGGGCAGACGGGCTTGGCGTCTTCGGCGAGGAGCTGGCGCGCGGTGGTACGCATCGTGGCGATGCAGGGCGGCATGTGGTCCAGGTCTGTGGCTGGGGCGGGCGGGGCGGTACGGTGCGTCACGTCGACTCCTTGCAGTCGGCCACGCCCCGGGAGGCTGCACCGCCCCGCCGGGGTTTCGTTGTATCTGCCGAAGCTAGGAGCGTGATGTGCAGCAGGACTAGCGATGTGCAGATCTTTGCAGGCACCGTGAAGCAGCCGCACAGCTGTCGCAATCGCGCCCTTGACCGGCTGTCCCGACCGAGCGACGGTGGCGCAAAGAACTGCACATCGCGTGGACGGAGCAGAGGGTGACACTACGGTTCATCGGGATCGACCCCGACACGAAGACGGCAGACTCGCCCACCGTGTGGGTCGACGAGGAGAAGCAGGAGTTCGTCTTCCAGGGCTGGAAGCCGAACCCCCAACTGGAAGCAGAGTGCGCAGCGTTCGAGGTTCCGGGGCACGCGGTGGGTATCCCGGCCGATGAGGCAGTGATCCGGATCCCGGCGCGGATGGTGCAGATGATCAGGGAGGCGTGCGATGTCGTCGAGCGAACCGACGATCGCTGAGCTCATGGGCCAGTGCACGCGCTCGGCCGTGCACCTTGAGATGCGGGACCACTACGGCGTCGCCCAGGAGGCCGATGACTTCAGGGTGTGGTTGGAGACCGGCCAGCTCGACACCGACCCGGCGTCGCCGGACTGGGCTCCCTGGGTCGACCTCGTCTCCCAGGCCACCGCACGCGGCGTCGCCGTGCGCCGGGCCCGCATCGTGTCCGAACCCGTCTCCGACTACATCCGCTACGAGCACGCCTCCACCGTCGTCAACGTGCAGGCGGGCGAGGACGTGCGGTGGCTACCCCGCCACCGAGCATCCGATATCGCCCTGCCCAGCAATGACTTCTGGCTATTCGACGACCGCGTCATCCGCTGGGGCTACTTCTCCAGCAACGGCGCCATGGTCGGGCACGAGATCTCCGACGAGCCCGCCGCCGTCAAGCTGTGCTCGGAAGCCTTCGACGCTGTCTGGTCCCGAGCCATTCCCCACGCCCAGTACGAGATCCACTGACCAGAAAGCACCAGCAGCCAGCCCATGCCCGCCTCGCCGTCCTCCTCAGCCCAGGCCGCCCGTGAAGCCGTGGCCCACCGGCTGCGCGACCTCCGCAAGGAAGCCGGCCTGACGGTCGTGCAGCTGGCTGCTGCGTGCGGCTGGCACTACTCCAAGACCTCCCGTATCGAGAATGCCCTCACCGGACCGTCGGCCAACGACATCCGCAGCTGGTGTGCTGCCACCCGCGCCGACGACCAGGCGCAGGACCTCGTCGTCCAGTCCCTCAACGCCGAGTCGATGTACCGGCAGTGGCGCGACCAGGTCCGCGCCGGGCTCCGCCACATTCAGGAAAGCCGTGTGAAGGCGTTCCGGGAGACCGAGTGCCACCGCCTGTACTCCGCCGGCCTAGTGCCCGGCCTGCTCCAGACAGAGGGCTACGCGCTCGCCGTCCTCGGGATCGCCGCCGATGTCCACGGCCTCCCGGTCGACGACAGTGCCGCGGCCGCCCGCGCCCGCATCGAGCGCTCGCGCATCGTCCACGAGCAGGGTCACCGGTTCGTCGTGGTCATCGAGGAGCCAGTGCTGCACTACCGGATCGCGGACCCGGACGCGATGGCCGCCCAGCTCGGCTACCTCCTGACCGCCGGAGCGCTGCCTGCGGTGTCCCTCGGCATCGTCCCGATGGCGGTCCGGCGCACGCACTGGCCTGAGGAGACCTTCCATGTCTACGACGACCGTCTCGTGTCGGTGGAGTTGGTGTCGGCCGAGGTGAGCGTGACACAGCCCGGCGAGGTCGCCCAGTACCTGGAGACGTTCGAGCGGTTGCGTTCCATGGCCGTGTACGGGGCCGAGGCCCGCGCCCTGATCGTGCGAGCCATTGACGCGCTGCGTTGATCTCTGGACGCACGAACCGGCGCACCGCCTTTGACCAAGCACGACGACCACTGGGCTGACCACAACGGGTACAGCGCCCTGGCGCCCACAATTCACTGACCCGATCAACATACCGACCGCCCGCGCTCCGCCGCCGCGGCCGAGGTGACGGATCGCCCCGACCCCGCCTGCCTTGCATGGATGGATGCGACCTACGGGCCGGACCCGGCCACGCCCGAGGGGGAGGTGGGGAGCGCCTCGTCCTCATCCAGCGGGGGTGGTGGGACGTGGTCAGCAAGGAAGGGCGCCGCTACGAACTCACCTGCCGGCCGACCCTGACCGGGCCGGTACGGAGCGTGCGTCACCGCAGGGCCGACGGAATCGAAACGGTTGCCACGACCGGCATGGCGCGCACAGTCCTGATCGGCATGCGGCTCCACTCCGCCGAGCGTGACCACCGGCCGGCGGATCGTATGGCGAGAGCGGCCGCGGTTGGGTTTCTCGCCGATCTTCAACGCTCCGTCGCTGACTGCCGTTTGGGCGACCAACCGGCTGGCGGATCGTGCTCAACGGGACATCGCGTTGAGCGGCTGACGCATGCCCTTGCGTATTCCGGAGGGCGGATCCCTTACGCGCCGCAGACCGGGACGGCCGTCTAGCACATGGCTGCCTCGGTCGGGCACGGGCGACAGACCATTCGAGGACATGGAAAGCAGGACACAGCCATGAGCGTCAGCTCGCACATCGAGGCCGTCTACGCGGAGGTCCGCCGGCGCAACCCTGGGGAGGTCGAGTTCCACCAGGCGGCTGCCGAGGTACTGGACTCCCTTGCACCCGCGCTCGACCGGCACCCCGAGTACGCCGAAACCGGGATCCTGGAGAGACTGTGCGAGCCCGAACGGCAGCTGATCTTCCGGGTTCCCTGGGTGGACGACCACGACGCCGTGCGAGTCAACCGAGGCTTCCGGGTGGAGTTCAACAGCGCCCTCGGCCCGTACAAGGGGGGGCTGCGGTTCCACCCGAGCGTCAACCTCG
The DNA here is from genome assembly GCF_040630895.1 of Streptomyces sp. NPDC005728. Lineage (NCBI taxonomy): Bacteria > Bacillati > Actinomycetota > Actinomycetes > Kitasatosporales > Streptomycetaceae > Streptomyces > Streptomyces sp. NPDC005728. Next base: position 31,343 of record NZ_JBEXYL010000084.1, on the reverse strand, counting down.
GCATCGTGAAGTTCCTCGGTTTCGAGCAGATCTTCAAGAACGCGCTGACCGGGATGGCGATCGGCGGCGGCAAGGGCGGCGCGGACTTCGACCCCAAGGACCGCTCGGACGGCGAGATCATGCGGTTCTGCCAGTCCTTCATGACCGAACTCCACCGCCACCTGGGCGAGCACACCGACGTACCCGCCGGAGACATCGGCGTGGGTGCACGTGAGATCGGCTACCTCTTCGGGCAGTACAAGCGGATCACCAACCGCTACGAGTCCGGTGTCCTCACCGGCAAGCCGGTGGCCTGGGGCGGCTCTCACGCCCGCACTGAGGCCACGGGCTACGGCGCGGTGTACTTCGCCCAGGAGATGCTCGCCACGCGCGGCAACGGCTTCGACGGGCGCCGAGTGGTGGTCTCGGGATCCGGGAAGGTGGCCCTGTACGCCGTGGAGAAGGTTCATGCCCTGGGCGGGCGCGTGGTGGCCTGCAGCGACTCATCCGGATACCTCGTCGACGAGGACGGCATCGACCTTGAGCTGTTGAAGGACGTCAAGGAGGTGCGCCGTGCCCGCATCTCCACCTATGCGGAGGCGAAGACGACCGCGCGTTTCTCGGCCCGTGGCACGGTGTACGACGTGTCGTGCGACATCGCCCTGCCGTGTGCGACCCAGAACGAGCTACTCCGCGACGGCGCCGTGGCCCTGGTCAAGAACGGGGTCCTCGCCGTCGCCGAGGGCGCGAACATGCCCTGCACACCCGAGGCGGTGGAAGTGTTCCGGGAGGCCGGGATCCTCTTCGGCCCCGGGAAGGCCGCCAACGCGGGCGGCGTGGCCACCTCGGCACTGGAGATGCAGCAGAACGCGGCCCGCGACAGCTGGTCGTTCGAGCAGACCGAGTCCCGGCTCGCCATGGTCATGCGCGGCATTCACACCCACTGCCGTGCCACCGCCGAGGCGTACGGCTCAGACCCGGACGACTACGTGCTCGGCGCCAATGTGGTGGGCTTCCTGCGGGTGGCACAGGCCATGACGGACCAGGGCGTCATCTGAACACGGGACTGCCTGTTCTGGCCAGACGACCTTTCCCTCGCGGGTGTGTGCGCCGCGTACCCCAGCGCTCGGCGAGCTGGGCGACCAGCAGCAGGCCACGGCCGCCCTTGTCGAAGATCAGGCACGGCGCAGATGCGGGGCGGGGCTGCCGGCGTCGAACGTCGTCGAGGTCGTCACAGTAGGCGTTGTGCTCAAGGGCCAGCTCGGCGATCGTGCGGCGGTCTAGAGGACGGCTGGCGAACTGCTTACGCGTCTCTTCGAGAACCACGGGGATCTCCTCGTCCCCGTGCCCGAGCTTGCGGGCCTTGTGCGCGATGTCGGCGCCCACCGCGTACGGGCTGTAGCGAGCCTTGTCGCTCACGGGCATTGCGTCGTCCGGGCGCAGCGTCGCGTCAGCCACCTCGTACTCGATGAGGGCGAGGGACTTGCAGGTGACGAGTACAAATCCTTTTGGTTTCCCGTTCACAGCCGGTGGTCCGTTTCGATGATCAATCTGTCCCGAATTGATTCATGGCCTCGGCGATGGCCTGGCCGGTGGTGGTCTTGGTGAGGTAGAAGCCGGGGCTGTGGGGGCGGGCTCCATTGTCGACGGTGTAGGTGCTGACGAATCGGGCCGTGGGTGGGCGGTTGACATCGAAGACGGCGGCCAGGTGAGGGCGGGCAGCGACGATGTCGTCACGGTCGGCCAGGTTGACCCAGCGGGCTAGGCGCGGGGGGAAGGCCGGGGGGTGCTGGAGCCGGCGATTAATGGTGCTCAGCCCCAGGGGACTGCCGAGGGTGATCAGCAGGGGCAGCGGATGTTGGTGGGCGCGGATGGCTTCGTAGGCGACCACCGAGCCGAGACTGTGGCCGATGACGACCCGGGTGTTGATGTCGAGGTGCCGGTGGACCTCGCCGATAGCGCGGGCGCGAATGTCGGGTTCGGTGAGGTACCGAACGATTTGGGCCAGGGTCTTGTTGATGCGGGCGAGGCCGGCCAGTCCGGCTTGGCTGAGCCACGGGATGTGGTCGAGCGCGTCAACAATGCGGCCGCCGGCGGCGCCGAGTCCTTGAGCGTCTGCGCGGTCGCGTTGCAGTGCTTGCAGCTCCCACCGGGCGCTGCCAGCGTCTTTTGGGCGGGTGGAGTCCAGGGCGTTGGTGAGCCATTGGAAGGCGATCTCGTCGGCTGTGTCCAGTTGCTCGCTGTCGAGCTCGGTATCGGCCCCTTGCTGATCTGGGGATAGGAAGAGGTTGCCGTAGAAAGCCATGCGGGCAGGCCGGGGGACATCGGGGCGCAGGGGCCACAATTGGTCGGCCAGCCCTGGGTGGCCGGCGTTTCGGACGCCTCCGGCGAGGGAAGGCAGCCAGTCGCTCTCCAGATCGTCGGCTGAAAGCTGTTCCTGGGCGATGCCGTGAACTAGCACGATCGAGGCCATGGCCGGCTCCTTCCGTTACCGAAGATGTGCACCATCGCCCATTTAGCGCCATTCTGGTGATATGTCCAGTAAGCGGGCATACCGGCGCGCCCTGGTCATTGGGTCTCAGAGTGCAGCCCAAGCACCATTGAGCTTTCTGCCGGGGGTCGCCCAGGATCTGGCCGCACTCCTCATCGACCCGCGGCTGGGCAACTGTGACAGCGCGCTGGAGTCGGGGCCGCTGCTCATGGACCCCTCGCGCACCGAGATGATCGCGGCGATCAAGGAGGCGTTCCGGACTGCCGACGACACTGGATCGACCCTGGTATTGGCCATCATCGGCCACGGGATCGCGATCGATGATGACTTCTACTTCCTTCCGCGCGACGGCGGCGGCCAGGGCGATCCCGACGAGGATGTGCACTTGTCGCACTGGCTCAAGGCCGAACTTAGGAAGGCAGCCAACCTGGACGGGTTGCTGGTGCTGCTCGACACCTGCTATGCCGGGGTGGGCGCGACACAAGCCGCCCAGTGGCGGGAGGTGGGCTTGGGGCGCCATCAGCGCCGCTATGAGTTGTTGACGGCCAGTGCCAACCAGCCAGCCTACGGCGGCAAGGTCACCAAGGCGCTGATCGATGTGCTGCGCCAAGGGATACCGTCGGCTGGCACCACGGTCGACGCCCGTTACTTGCGCGAACCGTTACTCAAGGCAGCAGGGGAACAGCACCCCCAGCGCATCACCCACGACGGCGGCGACTGGGCCCAGTCCGGCGACGGGGGGCTGTGGTGGGCTCACAACGCCGCCTATGACGTAACCTCTGGCGGAGCAGGAGGCCGCGGCGCGGTATGGGACCGCCTCGTCGAGCTGACCAGTCACCTGCAGCCCACCCCGGTGCTTGGCGAACTGGTCGCCGCCACCACTGCCACGCCGCGGGTCGCCTTGGTCGGCCCGCGAGGTAGCGGAAAGTCCACCCTTGCTGCCGCGCTGGCCCACCCGGAGGCTAGCCGGGGACAAGTCCCCAACCAGTTTGTGCAGGCGATCGTGTTTGCTTCACGCACCAGCACCCTCGCCGATCTCGCCCATAGCCTGGCCGCCCAGTTGACCGAGACGGTGCCAGGATTCGCCGATGCCCAGCACCGCTTTCTGCGTCGGCTGACGTCCGAGGAGCGGCAAGGCCTCGACGCCCTGCACGAGAACGTAATCGGTCCGCTGGAGCTGGTCGACCCGCCCCCCGCCGTGCGGCTGGTGATCGATGCACTCGATGAGCTGCCCGCCGTGACCCGCCATAGCACGCTGCACACGCTGGGTGCGGCGCATGACGGGCTGCACTTGGTGGTCACCGCCCGGTCCGGCTTCCCCAGCCCCGCTGGCAGCCATCACGTCAGCACCGAGCGGGCCAGCGACGAGACCATCAGCGCGTACCTGCGTGACCGCGGTGTCTCCCAGGAGCACTTTCCGGCTTTGGTACGTCAGACCGCTGGCAGTTGGCTGCACGCCCACTTGCTCGCCGACCGCGTCCTGCGCCCCGGTTTCGACCCGGCTGTGCTACGCGATGACGTGCGGCTGAGCCTGAGCGCTCTCTACGACGGCGAACTCATCGCCGTCGGTGCCGACGACCCAACCGTCTGGCGGGAGCAACTACGGCCGGTCCTTGGCGTGCTCGCCGTGGCCGGCGCCGGCCCAATCCTGCCGCTGCCCCTACTCGTTGCTGCCAGCCGCCACCTGCACGGCCCCTCTACCACCACCCAGGTGCGCGACGTACTCGTCCGCGTCTCGGGCCTGATCACGCGTACCCAGCCGGGTCAGCCAGACGAACACGTGGGCCTGTTCCACCCCAGCCTTGCCGAGGACTACCTACTGCGCCCCCGTGTCGGTCAATTCGCCATCGAGCCAGCCGAATACCACGCCGCCCTCGCTGGAGCCATCCAAGGCCTCGCTCCCCTCCAGCAACACAACCCGACGGACTCAATACACCGATACGCCATTCGGGCCGAAGCCCATCATCGCTGGTACGCCTCTCACGACAGCACGGCAGTGATTGAGAGTCTCGTCGAACGACTCGCCGGTTCGGCTATGGACGCACGGGAACGGTGGCAGCCTTGGCCCGCCATTTTCTCCGCGGCCCTCGGCCCAGAACATCCCGACACCCTCACCGTCCAGGAAAGCCTGTCATGGTGGATTGGGGAGGCGGGGGGTCCGGCGGCCGCCCGTGACCAGCTCACCGCACTGCTACCGGTCTACGAGAAGGTGTTCGGCCCTGAACACCCTGACACCCTCAACGTTCGGGCTAGTCTGGCTCGGTGGATCGGGGAGGCGGGGGATCCGGTTGCCGCTCGACACTGGTTCGCCACACTGCTTCCAGCCTGCGAGAAGGTGTTCGGCGCCAAACACCCTCACACCCTGACCATTCGGGGCAGTCTCGCTCGCTGGACGGGAGAGGCGGGCGATCCGGCGGCCGCCCGTGACCAGTACGCCACCCTACTGCCGATGCGACAGAAGGTCTCCGGGCCCGAATCCTCCGAGACTCTCGACGTTCGGGCAAATCTGGCTGCATGGATGGGGCAGGCGGGCGATCCGGCGGCTGCCCGTGACCAGTTCACCGCACTGCTACCCGCCTACGAGGAGAAGTTCGGCCCCGACAGCTCCGTCACCCTCACCGCCCGGGCAAGCCTGGCTCGGTGGACTGGGCAGGCGGGCGATCCGGCGGCCGCCCGTGACCAGCTCGCCACACTGCTATCGGCCTACAAGGAGAGGTTCGGTCCCGAACACCCCAACACCCTCGCCGCCCAGGCAGAGTTCACTCGGTGGATCGGGGAGGCGGGCGATCCGGCGGCCGCCCGTGACCAGCTCACCGCACTACTGCAGGTCTACGAGAAGGTGTTCAGCCCGGATCACCTGCACCCGCTCTACCTTCGGCTAAGCCTGGCTCGGTGGACTGGACGGGCGGGCGATCCGGCGGCTGCTCGTGACCAGCTCACCGCACTGCTACTTGCCTACGAGGAGAGGTTCGGCCCCCAGCACCCCAACACCCTCGCCGTCCGGGCAGACCTCGCTCGGTGGATCGGGGAGGCGGGCGATCCGGCGGCCGCCCGTGACGAGCTCGCCGCACTGCTACCGATCTACGAGAAAGTGTGCAGCCCCGAGCACATTTACACTCTCAACGTCCGGGCAGACCTCGCTCGGTGGATCGGCGAGTCTGGCGACCCTGTGACCGCCCGTGACCAGCTCACCGCACTGCTACCGATCTACGAGAAAGTGTTCAGCGCGGAGCACTCCTATACCCTCACTGCGCGGGCAAGCCTGGCTCAGTGGGTTGGGGAGGCCGGGGATCCGGCCGCTGCCCGTGACCAGCTCGCCGCACTGCTGCAGGTACGGGAGAAAGTCTCCGGTCCGCAGCACTCCTATACCCTCACTGCGCGGGCAAGCCTGGCTCAGTGGGTTGGGGAGGCCGGGGATCCGGCCGCTGCCCGTGACCAGCTCGCCGCACTGCTGCAGGTCTACCAGAAGCTGTTCTGCTCTGACCACCCTCACACCGTCACCGCCCGTGCGAGCCTTGCTCGGTGGGCCAAGGCGGCGGAGTAGATCAGTTCTTATCTAAGATCGTGTCCTACATGGCAGTTGGTCGTTGAGCTGGGCATGGGGCGGGGTACGTGGAGTTGGATCGTTCCGGATGGCCTGTGAGAACTCGCCAGGCCATTGCTTCCTGAGAAGCTGTGTCACATCCTCTTTTCGCAGGTCACGGAGGCATGAAGTGCTGTGGTGATCCGGCTTACCGTTCGGTTGGGCGTCGATGGTCGCGGTTCCGAACGGCAGCGGCAGTGTGATGGTCTTCAGGCGGTGGCGAGGGTGGCCAGCAGCGCCTCGGGCTGGCGGCGGGGGCGGGCCAGGCGGCGGGACCCGAGCGTGACGAAGGCCCAATGGATGTGGGCTTCAGCGTGGGACATCAGGCGCTCGTAATCCCTGGCGTTTCGCTGGGCCCGCATCGTCCACGAATTCGACCGTTCCACCACCCACCTCTTCGGCAGCAGAACGAAGCCCTTGGCGTCCTTGGGACGGGGGACGACCTTGATCGTGATGCCTAAACTGTCCTGGGCCCAGGTGCTGAACTCCTCGCCTCCGTAGCCGTTGTCCGCCCAGACCAGGACGATTTCGGGGTGCTCGGCATGAAGGCGGGTTAGCAGGATGCGGGCCGCGTCGCGGTCCTGGACGTCGGCAGGGGTGACGAGCAGGTCGACGAGCAGGCCGTCCTGGTCAACAAGGAGATGTCGCTTCCGCCCATTTATATGCTTGTTCGCGTCGTACCCGCGCGTCGCGTTCGACACAGTCTCCGCACCTTTGACGGACTGGGAGTCCACGATCACCCGGACCGGCCAGGGACAGCGCCGGCGGCGCAACCGCAGCCGTCGGCGGAGCTGGTCGAGGATCCGCTTGAGGACGCCGGCCTTTGCCCAGCGGGCGAAGTACCCGAACACGGTGCGCCACGGGATGCCGAAGTCGGAGGGCAGTGCCCTCCACTTCGCCCCGTTGTCGGTGATGTAGCGGATCGCATCGACCACGCGTCGCCGGGGCCACTTCTCCGGGGCACCCCCCTTGGGGGTCTGACAAGCGGGAGTCGGGAGAAGGGCCTTGAGCAGGCCCCATTCGACGTCGCTGGTGTCGGAGGGGTAGTGGTAGCGGGGCAGCATGACGGTGCCGGGCCGCGACCGGAGAATGGGGCCAACTGCGGGACGGTCGCGGCCCGTTGCCTCTCGTGCTTCGGTTCACTCCAGGTTGGCCAGGAGCTGAAGGGTGGACTCGATCGCACCCATCTGCGCCATGACCGTGCGGTCGTAGGGGTCCTCAGGGGTCTTCTTCTGATACGGAAGGAGGGTCCCGGCGATGAAGTTCTCCACCCGGTGGTGGACGGTCTCGAAGAACGCCCGTTCGTAACCGATCCACACCTCCGGCGCGTTGTCCAGCAGCCGGTATCCCCACTTCCTGTCCCAGGTCACGGGCGGCAGACTCTTCGCCGCCGCGACCTTGCGCAGATGCGTGCGCCCGGTGTGGTCCTGCGCGCGGGTGCGTTCGGTGGCAGACATCAGCTGGCCGATAGTCAGGCCGGCGGGACGGGCTTCCTGCAGGGCGCTGAGGATCGCTTCGGCGTGGACGTGAGCGGGGCCCCCCGCCCCATCGCCTACTCACCCGAACCCTTCAGCAGCTTCTCCAGCTGCTCGTCCAGGTCGACCTCGCCGCGGGTGACGGCGTTCTCGATCCAATCCGCCGCGGCCCGTACCCGCGAAAGTCCCCGCCCGATCGTCTCCCGCTCGCCGTCGTCGTAGTGCTCGCCGCGCAGATTCGGAACGATCCTGCCGGCCGTGGCCACGAACTGCGCGCAGGCCGCGACCAGGTCCATGAACTGCGCGCTGTGCTCCATGCGCTGCAGCTGCGGGGCGGCCTCCTCGTGCACGAACTGGGCCTGCTGGCGGAACCGATCGAACTGGGCCTCGTTCACTGCGTGCCGGGCGGTGTCATCGGCCATGGCCTTCGAGGCAACCGCCGGACGGCGCAGGAAGTCGGTAGTCACCACCGCCGCGACCGCGTCGTCGGCGGCCAGGTCATGGATCGCCTCCACCTTCTCCTGGACGCTCTCCGGAGAGTCGACCTTCCAGCCCACCACCCGCTTCGCGCTGTCGTGCGTCCACCTCGCGGGGCCTCCGCGCGAGCTGGGCGGAGGGTTGTTGACCGCCTCGAAACGTTCCTGCTCATCGAGGATGCTGGCCAGGACCTTGTGGATGGTGTGCGAGACGTCCGCCCGTCGGCGCTCCTTCGGCCAGCGCGAGGACACCCACCGGTAACTGCGGACTGTCGTATAGGCCAGGCCGACGTCTTCGGCGAACATGCGGATGGCCTCGCTGACGGTGAACAGGTCGTCCTTCCCGGACGGGTTCGCACCGCCATACGGGCGCATCGGCTCGATCTCCAGGGCCGCATCCCCGAGGCGCCACTGGGCGCCGCTCATTGTGGCGACCCAGTCCCGGCCCTGCTTGACCAGCTCGTCGTAGCGGTCCCGGGTCACACTGCCGATCATTGCGGGTATCCGGACACCACCCCCACGGGCCCGGGTGCGGCACCCTGTCTATGCCGTCAACTTGCCCTGGAAGCCCGTCACTTCGCACCATCCGGCGGCCCCCGGTCGCCGGAATGGGCGTGCGGCCCGGCACGTGGAGCGGTCCTGTGTTCGCCAGATGCGCGGCCTCACACTCCGCGCTGCTGCGTGCGCCGCCTCTGCCAGGACCGTTTGCGGCAGCCGGGAGAGCAGTACCTTGCCGAGGCAGGATGTTCGACCCCGACCGTCCATGACGTCCCGCACTCCGGACAGACGGACGTCACGCCGGCCATCACCGCCTCGGTCCTCGCCCGAGCCCGCCGCATCCGCCGCCAGTGCCGCGACCGGCAGGCCGACGAACAGAACTCCGCCGTCACCCTCGCCGCCGGCATCAGCGGACCACCGCACCCGCGGCACAACCGAGGCCCTGCGTCTCGGTCATCGGCGACCACCACGAGCCTCAGCCGGGGCACTCCGTCCCTTGCCATGGCGTCACCGTAGGGCAACGCCGGGGCGTTCGCGCTTTCCAGAAGCAGAAGGCGAGCAGGGGGGAGCGTGGAGACGTAGGGCGCAGACTTGAGTCTCCTGCAGGGGGAGACAGGAAGGTGGGCTCATGGACGGCGGCACCCTCTACTCGATCGGTGAACTGGCCCAGCGCACTGGGCTGACAGTCAAGACGATCCGGTTCTACTCCGATCGCGGCATCGTGGCGCCTGCCGACCGCACCCACGCTGGCTACCGGCGCTACGCCCCGGAGGCCGTCGCTCGCCTTGCCCTCGTGCGGACACTGCGAGAACTGGGACTCAGCCTCGACATGATCCGGCGGGTCGTGGATCAGGAACTCACGCTCAGCGAAGTCGCCGCGGAGCACGCCTCGGCGCTGGACGTGCAGATCAGCATCCTGCGTCTGCGACGGGCGGTGCTGACGGCCGCCGCCAAACGCGAGCCCACCCCCAAGGAGATGGAACTCATGCACCAGCTGGCCACACTGTCCGAAGCCGAACGCCGACACTTGATGGACGACTTCCTCGACACCGTCTTCGACGGTCCGCACAGCGGCTCCCACCACGCCGCAGCTCGGCGCTCCATGACACCCGAGCTCCCCGACAACCCCACAGACGAGCAGGTCAGGGCATGGGTGGAACTAGCCGAACTGTCCCTGGACCCGGACTTCCGCACCAGTGTGCGACGCCTGGCCGAAGATCATGTGGCCGGCCTGCCCGACGACACCCCCACCCCTCCGCGCCCGGACATGGTCGCCATCGCCAGTGATCTCGTGGGACCAGCCGTGGCGTCCGGCATCAGCCCGGATTCGCCCCAGGCTGATTCTGTCGTCGCGGCGCTCACCGCCCAGTGCGCGCTCGCCTACGGCCGCCCCGATGACACCGAGCTGCACCGGTGGCTGCTGCACCGTCTGGAAGCCGCGAGCGATCCACGCAGAGACCAGTACTTCCAGCTGCTCGCGCTGATCAACGACTGGCCGGCACCGGAACGCCTCGCCCCGGTGATCGAATGGTCCGTCACAGCCCTGGGCCTATGGGCGGCTCGATGACACCACAGCATCGCGGCGGCGCCGCACAGCCCAACGAAGCACTGAAAGCCAGAGCGGCCACATACTCTCGACCGGTGGACAAGATCGCTGCACGACTGGAGGCAGACGCCACACCGTCAGCTCCCGCTCTCATACTTCGTCCCTGGAACCCGGCGGACGCTGCTGGCCTGGTTGAGCTGGACTGGGATGACGCCCTGCGCCGCTGGACGAGCTCAGCTGTGAACGACGAAGCGAGCGCGGCACGGTGGGTTCAGGATCAGCAACGGGGATGGGAGACGGGAGACCGCTTCGGATTCGCCATCGTGGAGACTCAAGCTCCGGGTAATGAGGGACAGTTGGCGGGTCACGTGGTCCTCAAGAACGTCACCGCGGGCGCTTCGTCCGCCGAGGTCGGCTACTGGACCGCGGCGCATGCGCGCGGCCGGGGAGTGGCGCCCCGAGCACTGCAGGCGCTCACGGACTGGGCCTTCACCGCCTTCCCCGGTGACGGACTGACGCGCCTTGAACTCCTGCACCAAGTGGACAACACAGCGTCATGCCGCGTCGCGCAGAAGAGCCGGTACGAACTGACCAGACCCCTGCCCGCGGCACCGCCCGCTTACCCCGCCGCCGGTCACCTGCACGTACGGACGCGCGACCTCTGACCTCTATAGCGGGTGCCAGTCGAATCCGTCGAGAGCGAGCTCGATAGGCCTATGGCCTGCACCGAAGTACCACTCAACTTGTCATGCGAGGCTCAGACACAGCTTCTCAGCCCATCAAAGAGACACGCCTTAGTACTCCAGCAGTACTTCTCCATTTTGGCTGGTCAGGGGTCTGGGAGTGGGGAGTTTAGTGGCGTGTTGGTGGAGGTGGGACGGTCTTTGCCGGGGTGTCGCCCCAACGGGTGGCCGCGCCGCATGGAATGACAAGGCTCGGGCAGTTCGCCGATGTGATCGAGCAAGCACAAACCGACGTGTGGGACGAAGAGTTCAACAAGCTGACCCTGCGGATCGGGAGCCGCTTCACGCGTGTGGAGCCCCGGCGCCTGGTGCGCGACTACATCCATGGCCTGCTTGGCCCGGTCGGCCGCAAGAATGGCTGGCAGATCGCCGAGTACGTCGGCCATGCCACGCCCGACAGCCTGCAGCGGCTGCTGTCCCGCACCTGCTGGAACGCGGATGAGATCCGTGACGACCTGCAGACCTATGTCGCCGAACACCTCGGCGCCGACGACGGCGTGCTGATCATTGACGACACCGGCTTCGTCAAGAAGGGCACCGTATCCGCCGGGGTACAGCGCCAGTACTCCGGCACCGCGGGGGCCTGTATTTCAATTACTGCTCGGTGAGCGGGTGTTGGCGGGACAATGAGGTGTGACTGCGCGTGCGGCCGCTCGGGCTTCGGTTGTGGCTTTGAGGGCGAAGTTCGATCAGTTCCTTCCCCACCTCGATGAACGGCGCCGTCGGATCTATCTGGCCAGCGAAGCCGCCGCGCTGGGTCATGGCGGGATCGCCTTGGTGGCGGCAGCCTCTGGCATCAGTGCGAGCACGATCAGGCGTGGGATCGCCGAGCTGTCCGGGCACCCGTTGCCGACCGGGCGGATCAGGGCTCCAGGAGCCGGCCGTAAGCCGGTGACGATCACCGACCCCGGGCTGCTGCCCGCCCTTGAAACGCTGATCGAGCCGACAACCCGGGGTGATCCGGTCTCGCCGTTGCGCTGGACCACGCTCTCGTTGCGATCCCTGGCCTCGGCGCTGACCTCTCAGGGGCACCCCGTCAGCGCCGCGACCGTCGGACGCCTGCTGCATGCTGCGGGATACAGCCTGCAGGGCACCGCCAAATCCACGGAAGGCGCCAGCCATCCGGACCGGGATGCCCAGTTCACGCACATCAACGCCACCGCCACCGCATTCCTCGCAGACAGCCAACCGGTGATCAGCGTCGACACGAAGGCCAAGGAGTGGCTGGGCAACCGCGACCGGCCCGGCCGCACCTGGCGTCCGGGCAAGAGCCCCATTCGAGTCGACTGCCACACGTTCATCACCAACGATCAGCCCGTGGTCATCCCGTACGGGGTCTACGACATCGCCCGCAACACCGGATGGGTCAACGTCGGCACCGACCACGACACGGCTGAGTTCGCCGTGCAGTCCATCCGCCGCTGGTGGCAGCAGCGCGGACGGGACGACCACCCGGACGCCGGCCGGCTGCTGATCACCGCCGACTGCGGCGGCTCCAACGACCCCCGCCGCTGGACATGGAAGAAGCACCTCGCCGCCTTCGCTCTGGAAAGCGGACTCGAGATCACCGTCTGCCACTTCCCACCCGGAACACAATGCCGTTGCTTGAGTCAGTGAACTATCCTGGCGTGCAGCGTGATGACCTTGGGAGCGACGCGCCGTGTCGGCTGCCTGTCCCGGGTGTTGATCCGGTAGGAGAGCTTCGAGGAGTACTTCGAGTCCGGCCGCTTGAGGTGCCGGTCCGCCTCGCGCAGGCGCCGGGCGCCGTTGTCGAGTTTCCGGTGCACCTTCGCCGCGAGTACGGCCAGGAACTTCTTGATCTTCTTGGGTGTGTCCGCGCACTGGCGGACCACGCTGCGGCGTGTGTGCTTGAGGACTTTGACGAACGAGACCCGGTCCGGATCGATGCCGTTGTCGTCGGCCAGGGACATGATGACCCGCGTGAGGCAGTGGTGCACTACCAGGTGCGCCCAGACCTCCTGCCGCACCAAATCTGGATCCCCCGAGCGCAGGACTTCGGCCGGCCCGCGCTGGAAGGTCTTGATCTGCCGGAATGCCGACTCCGCCTCCCAGCGCTCGTGATACAGGGCCGCCAGCTCCGCGGCGGGGTAGGCCTGGACATCGGTCAGGTCGGTCAGCAGCCTGATCACCTCGCCGCCGTCGACCTGGTACTCGATCACCCGCACGGTCACACCGCCCGGATGCGAGGCCCGTTGGCCGGCCAGGCTCATCCGCCCCAGGTAGCTCCCATCCGGTAGCTGCCTGACCGGACGTGCGGCAACGCTCGAACGGGCCCGGATCAGCAGGTGGGCCCCTGTGCCGGTGTAGGCCTTCCACAGTGCCACCCCGGGAAAGCCGCGGTCCATGATGACCAGCATCCCGGCCGCCGATCCCGCCGTCTTGATCGCCAGCTCCGGTTCACCGCCGCTGAAGCCGCCCACCGCCGCGTCGATCTGCGCGCGGGTGCCACACTCGGTCAGCGTCACCACCCTCACCTGCGGGAACCCCGCCGACTGGCCGTTCTTGGTCGGCCCGCCGAACGCGACCCGGTTCACCTCCGTGTCCGGCGCGTCCAGCACGAACCCGTCCACTGCGGCCAGCCGCATCCCGCGGTAGAAGGAGCCCTCCAATCCGACCGACGCCAACGGGCCGGACAGCTCCCGGAACACGGCCTCCAACACCAGCGGCCCCAGACGTCTGCGTGCCCGCGTGAACGACGACTTGTTCGGAATACTCGCACTCAACTCTGCAACGTCGCCCACCAGTTGCTCAGCCACATCGTCATAGGAGTCCTGCTGGAACAGCGCCAACGCAAGGGTGAAATAGACCATGAACCCGGCGGGCAGCGCGCCAGGCTTCTTGTCCCGGACCCCGCACCTGTTAAGCACCTCGGCGACCAACTCCGGAGTCACCCACCGGGTCACCACTCCCAGCCGCACATGATCAGACAACCCCACCCAAGGATGCATGCCAGGCCCAACGACCACTCTGCTCCATTGTCACGCACTGATTGATGAGCTCAAGCAACGGCATTGACCCGGAACATCGAAGTGGAACAAGATTGAGCACCGAATGTTCTGCCACATCACTGCGAACTGGCGTGGCAGACCCCTGACCAGCTACGAGACCGTCATCGAGACAATCGCCGCCACGACCACTCGCACCGGGCTCAAGCTCGGAGCCGAACTCGATACCGGCCGATATGGCCTGGGCAGTACCGTCACAGCCACCGAGTTCCATGCCCTGCCGATCACACCCCACGCCTTCCACGGCGACTGGAACTACATCCTGGCACCGGTCGCACCCCGGATGCCCAAGCAGGCGCCGAGCCGCCGGCAGATCGATCCGGCCTTGACCGCGATGCTCAACGACCCGGCCCTCACCGGCATGTCACGTTCCGACTTCGACCGCCTGGTCGCCATTTCGGAACCGTACTGGGACGCCCTGGCCGAGGCTGCATTCCAACGACGCTTCCACCGACCACGCAGCTACCTCCACCCGCAGACCAGCAGCCTTGACCACTACCACTGTCTGCTGACCGCCCTGTTACGCCGCCGCAGAGCTGCCACCAGCACACTTCTGGCTCAGCTCCTGAACGTCACCCGCACCAATCTGTCCAACCAGTTCCAAGACGGCCACCGGCTCCTGGACCTGCACCGCGTCACGGTCACTCCACTGCCCGGAACTCCGGCCCGCACCCTCACCCAACTGCAGGCCCACCTACCATCACGCGACAACACCTGCACAGATCAACTCTGACAGTTATTCAGACACAGGCCCCCGGCCGCACCGAGAATTGCCAGATCGGCGTTTTCGCCGCCTACGCCACCACCCGCGGCCATGCCCTGGTCGACCGGGAGCTCTATCTGCCCAAGTCCTGGACGGACGACCGCGACCGCTGCCGGGCAGCGAAGATCCCCGACGAGCGAACCTTCGCCACCAAAGGTGAGCTGGCCCGGACCGTGATCGCACGAGCCCTCGCCTCACCGCTTCCCATCGCCTGGGTCACCGCCGATGCCGCCTACGGACAGGACTCCCACTTCCGCCACTTCCTCGAAGCCGCCTGCCTCTCCTACGTCGTGGCCGTGCCCAAATCCCAGCCGGCCGGCGGCCCACGCATCGATCACCTCTTCAGCCAAGCACCGCCCGAAGCCTGGCAACGACTGTCCGCCGGACATGGCGCGAAAGGCGAGCGTTACTACGACTGGGCCGCCGCCCACCTGCCCTCAGCGTGTGAGTCCGACGGCAACATGCCCACCAGTCGGCGCTGGGTGCTGGCCCGCCGCAGCATCACCAAGCCCGACGACATCGCCTACTACCTCGCCCACGCCCCGCTGGAGGCGACCATCGCCGACCTGGTCCGCGTCGCAGGATGCCGCTGGAAGATCGAGGAGTGCTTCCAGAGCGCGAAGAATGAATGCGGCCTGGACCACTACGAAGTCCGCCGTTATGTCGGCTGGTACCGGCACATCACTCTCGCCATGCTCGCGCACGCCTACCTGGCAGTGATGGCCGGCCATGAACGGCAAAAGGGGGCGTCGAACGGGACACGCCCGACCTCGTGGACCTCACACCAGCCGAGATTCGCCGTCTACTGGCAACTGGACCCCGCCATCGTCCCGTCGACCCCCGTCACATCATGACGTGGTCACACTGGCGCCGCCGCCATCAAGCACAAGCCCGCCGCTGTCATTACATGCGGCGCGGCCACCCGTTGGGGCGACACCCCGGCAAAGACCGTCCCACCTCCACCAGCACACCACTAAACTCCCCACTCCCAGACCCCTGACCAGCCAAAATGGAGAAGTACTGCTGGAGTACTAAAGTCCAGTTCCCAGAGGGCGACACCACTCTGGAAGGACGGCAGTGGCTGCTACCGAGGGTGCTCACGGCTACCCCATCAGCATCTCAATGGGTGGTGCCGACTACGTGGGGTTCACCAGCGTTCCAGCACCGAACGTCGAATGCTGCGTCGCGGGACTGCGCAGGTGCTCCGAGGAGCAGGCAGTGATCAGCACGGCTGCCCATGAGGCCGGGCACGCTGTGGCGGCCTTCTACGCCGGGATCCCTGCCACCCCGCTGGAGATCGTTGTGCTTCCGCCGTGCGGGACATGCGAGGCGCCGAAGGCGCGCGGACGGAACCAAGGCGTGCACCTGGGGATCGCCTCTGCTGAGGACACCCTGCGGATGCTCGCGGCTGGTGTGCAGGCTGAGCTGCTGTGGGCCGAAGACCTGGGTCCGCTGACCGATGCGGAGCAGTGGGCAATCGAGGTCGGAGGGCTTGACGACCAAGGACACGCTCGAGCCGTCGCTGAGTCGCTTCGGGACTACGGATGGCCACTCCTGGACTACGGCCCGCCCGGTCCTGATCCGCAGCCGTGGAACTGGCCCCACCAGTGCAATCGAGCCCGGGCGGCAGCCAGGCTCTGGCGGCCGCAGGTAGAGATCCTCTCCAACCGGCTTGTGCAGGACCGGCGTCTGGCAGCCGCCGACATCACGGCGCTGCTGAACAACTTCTGATGCCCAACAAGCTGGAGGATCTGCCGTAGCGGTGGCGGATCGCGGAACTTTGTACTGGACCAAAGCTCGTCGCGCACTTCAAAAACTGGCGCATCCTCCACACCGACTACCGCCGCCCCTATGTCAGCTACTGCGACGCCGTCCGCGGGCTGTTCGTCTTCTCGACCACCTGGATGAATATTCCTCAAGGCTCTGATTGTGTGCGAAATCGTGCAGCGGCAAGTTTGACAAGCCAGTGTCCTTGGCGCACCGGGCCCGATCCGCCGCCTACTTACTGGCCGCTGCCGCCGGGCTGAGCGGCATCCGGGAACGCGGAAGGTGAGAACGCGCCGAGGAGTCTCGCCTCGATGGCCTCCTCCGGCGGTCGGCATGCGGCCCGGAACCATTCCGCGTTTCCGTCCTGCGGCGGCCAGACCACTGACCACAGCGGCTCCAGCCTCGCACCGCGGCTCACCTTGACCTGGTAGGCGCCCACACCGAGGTTGATCGCGTGCAGCCCGTGATCCAGCGCGTACCGCATGGGCTGGTAGTACGCCAGATTGAAGTAGGCGAACGGCGCCGATGCCCGGTAGTTGAACCCGGCGGCCCGGACCTGGAGCGTCCTTTCCCACTGGTAGCAGAGGACGAACCCGACTACCTCGCCGTCCCTGACTTCCAGGAACACCCTGCTGATGTCGTTCATGGCGGATGCCTGGGATTTCAGGTGCGCGGTCATCTCGGCATCGCCGTCCGCATGGCCGTACTTCCGTTGGAGCTCGGCCATGAGCGGGCCGACTTGATCACAGCAGTCGGCCAGCCGCGCTTCGCGCACTGTGGAGCCGCCGGCGCGGAACGCTTCGATCTCCCGCACGATGGTGTTGCGCCGCTTGCGCCGGAACCGGCTCAGATACCCGCCGAAGTCGTGCGGTCCGGCCGGGATGACTGCCTCTGCCGAGGTGGGGATCGGCGATGTGGCGCCCCTGGCGCACCGGTGCGCCAGCCGGGCGGTCTCCTCCGACGCGTACATTAGCGCCATGCTCTGGGCGCCCGCTTCCCGGGCGAGCTCGTGGCAGGTTCGCAGGAGGGCCCTGGCCACCGCCTCCCTCGTGGCGCCGTCGAGGCCAGCGGCGGTGAACAGGTCGCTGTGGTATCCGGCCCGTGATCCGATGAGCAGGAGCGGGAACCAGGCGGGCCTGCGCTTGTCCGCCGAGGCGCCCGGAGCGACGAAGAGCCGGAGCGGGTCGTACCAGCAGCTCCGGGAATCGAGCGCTCCGGACCACACATAGGCCGACACCGCGCCGAGGATCAGGCCCCCTGGCTCGCGCGCCAGGACATACACCGGCCGGACGGCGGGATCCTCCTCGGCCCACAGCAGCCACGAATGGCTCTGGTAGAAGCTCTCGCCCCGCTCCAAGGACCCCCACTCCTCCGGAGCGACCTGGAGGATGCTCGACTTCAGCTCGATCTGGATGAGCGGCATGGCTCCTCCTCCGGCAAGGCTTCGACGAGTTCCGCGGCGGGCGCCTCGGCCCACCCCCCGCCCCCCGCGTAGACCCTCCCGGGGGCGTCCGCCCGGATCCGATCCGGCTCGCCGGCACGGTCCGGGATCCCGTGGACGGCCCGCAGCTCGGATCGGAGTACCCACACCGGTCCGCAGAGGAATCCGGCCATGAGCACGAAGAGCGCCGGGCGCAATCCGAGCTGCTGGCCGAGCACGCCGCCCAGCAGCGCGCCGATCGGGATTGGGCCGTAGACCGCCAGCAGGAAGCTCGCGTTCACCCGTCCTTGGAGCCGCTGCGGCGTCACGGCCTGGCGCAGCGTGACCGATTGCACGCTGAACACCGCCGTCGACAGGCCGGCCAGGCCGAAACTGGTCATCAGGATCAGCACGAGGAGCGGCCGGGGTCCAGCGGCGAGCGGCACCAGGAGGTAGGCGACGCAGTCGATCAGCGTGCTGACCACCAGCGTGCGGCCGACTCCGAGGCGAGCCGCCACGGCCTTGGCGGACACGGCGCCGGCCAGCGCTCCGGCTCCCGCCGCGGAGAGCACCAGCCCGAGCATGCCGGGGCCGAGGTGCAGGTCCTGAACGGCGTAGACCAGAAAGACCACCATGAGTCCCTGCTCGAGCAGGTTGAACACGGCGGCCAGTCCCGCGAGCACGCGCAGGTCGCCCCTGCCGAGGACCGCACGTACCCCTTCTCCTATCTGCGCGAGCAGGCCGGTGCCCGGGCGGGTCCCGGGGAGCCGTGCGGCGGTGGGGGATTCCCGGTCCCGGATGAAGGACAGGCAGCAGGCGGACACCAGGAACGAGACCGCGTCCAGGATCAGCGCCCCGCCCACGTTCAGGAACTGGACCGCCACACCGGCGATGCCGGGTCCTCCGGCGTCTGCCGCGGACTGACTGCTCATCAATCGCTGGTTCGCGCCGACCAGCTCGCGTCCGCGCACGAGGTCCGGCACGAAGGACTGGCACGCAGCATCGAAGACAACCTGGAACACGCCCAGCGCGAAGGCGACTGCGTACAGGGTCGTGATTCCCAGCATCCCAAGTGCGCCGAGCACCGGCACCGCGGCGGTCAGGACTGCTCGCGCCACGTCCGCCGTGATCATGAGCGAGCGGCGTCGCCCCAGGTCGACCAGGACGCCGACCGGGAGGGCGAGCATCACGAAGGGCAGGAACCTCACCGCGCCGAGGACGCCTACCTCGACCGGCGTGGCGTGCAGGGAGAGCACGGCGATGAGCGGCAGTGCGAGCGTGGTGATCTGCGAGCCGAACAGAGACACGCTCTGCCCGGCCCACAGCAAGCGGAAACCGCGGCCGGGGCGGTCGGGGCGGGACATGGGTCAGGCCGCCTTCGGCGCGGACCGCGCATCCGCTTGACCGTCCGCGACGGTCACAAGCTCGAAGCAGGCAAGGGCGGTCTGCATGCGCCGCTCCACCTCCGCTACGGAGGCGCCTTCGACGTGCAGGAAGCCGGACTGGGCGTTCGAGGCGCGCTGCGGCGCGAGCAGGTCGCCGACGCCGACGTGGAGCTTCCCGGAGAGTACGCCCGGGAGTGTGAGCAGCCTGTCCAGTGGCGTGACGTGGACCACGCGGCCGGGCCTGGTCGGCAGCAGCAGATCGCCCACGCAGCGCCGCCTGGTGTAGTCCAGCGCCGGCACCCGGTCCAGGTAGACGTCGAGCGTCGCGCCGAAGATGTCGAAGCCATACGCCAGCCCGTGATTGGTGGGAATGCCGCAACCGGCGAGCCGGACGCTGACCTCGCTCATGTGGAATGCGCCGTCCTCGGAGTGGAAGAACTCCATGTGCAGGTACCCGTGGCCGATCCCCATCCCGTCCACGAGGCGCTGGACCACCGCTCGCACGTCCATCGGGAAGCCGTGCCCGGGGCCGAGGGTCACGTCCGCGTTCATGGTCCCGGCCACCGTCTCGAGCATCGCGTGCGGGGTCCACGAGATGTAGGCGTCCAGGACGCGGCCCCGGGTAACCAGGGCGCACAGCTGGTACTCCTTCCCGGTCAGGAACTCCTCGACCATCCAGTCCCGTCCCGGCGGCAGCGGGGTGAGGGCGTCGAGGTCGGGGGGGCCGTCGATTCGGTAGGTGTCGACGGCGGCGAACGAGTCGACCGGCTTGAGGACCACGGGCCAGCCATGCTCGGCCGCGAACCGACCGATCTCCTGGGCGGTCAGGACGCGGCGGAACCGGGCGCACGCGATGCCGAGCTCGCGGAACCTGGTCTTCATGTCCGCCTTGTTGCGCACCCAGCGCACCTGCTGTTCCGACAGGTGCGGGAGGCCGACCAGCCCGGCGAAGCGGTGCGCGATCTCCTGGAGGTGCTCCTCCGGATTGCAGAAGTACCGCGGCGGCGCCGGCAGGGTGCTGTTCCACTCCCGGTAACGTGCTGCCTCCTGGTGCAGCGGCCGGTCCGCGTGCAGGGTGAAGGACGGCATGTCGGCGGTGCGCTCCAGGTACCACTGCGGCAGCCGCCCCCACGACGGCCAGTGCGGCGTGGTCTCTGTGAACCGGTCGTCGAAACGCAGCAGCACGACGTCGACGTCCTCGCGGGCGAGCGCGTAGTCGATGAAGGCGGTGGGCCGGTTGTCGGCGAGCAAGATCACCGGGCGTTCGCGCTCGTGGCCGGACGGTTCCGGCGGAGCGGGCGCCGATGCGGTGCTGGGCTGCATGAACTGTCTCCTGTTCCCTAGTGGCGGTGCGCTGCCTTTCCCCGCGGCCTAGCGGTAAGACCTCCCGACGGGCGGTGGCAGGCGGGGGCTGGCCAGGATCGGCAAGTCGTGCCGGCTCCAAGCGGTCTTCGATTTCCCGGACTTTCTCCGCAACGAGTGACCCACGGCGGGCGGAACCCTGTCATGTCACGGAATCTCGTGGATTGACGGCTTTTTCAGCGCCTGCTATTTAGTCGCGTCCACGCGCGATTAGCAGGCGGATCGGTGCTGTCATGTCACGGGATTCCGTGACATGACAGCAATATGCTCGGCGCATGTAATTCAAGTGTTCACGCAGCTGAGAGGTGCTGCCCGTGAGATAGGCGCCGATTTCATTCCGAGCGTGAATTCTCCCTCCCCGGCCCGGGAACCGGATTCCGGTCCCCTCGTGACAGGGCCGGGTCTCGAACCACTCCGTACCGCCAGATCAGTGAGGACAGCCGCCCATGACACCCACACCTGCTCCGGCCGGGAGCGCCGAAGGACTGCTCGAGCTGCGCGCGCTGGTCGACGGCGCGATCGGCGTGCTGCGCGAGGTCGCGCTCGGCCGGAAGGGACCGGTGGCCGCCGGCGGCCCCGAGGCCGCCCGCGCCGCTGCCCACGCGGCGCTCGCCGGACCGCTCATGCCCGAGCAGCCCTCGGACGCGGCCGGCACGTTCCTGCGCCTGGTGCGCGCCTATGCGGAATGGTCGGTCGACCTGACCCACCCGGCGGCGGTCGCCCGCATGCAGTGCCCGCCGACGGCAGTGGCGGCCGCCGCCGAACTAGTCACCGCCACGCTCAACCAGTCCCTGCACGCCTGGGAGAGCGGCCCGTTCGCGCTGGAGCTCGAGCGGTACGTCGTGAGCGAGCTGGCGCAGCTGGCTGGCTACGGCGCCGGCTCGGGGGGCACCCTGACCGCTGGTGGCAGCGTGTCGAACCTGATGGCGCTGCTACTGGCGCGCGACGACGCCGTGCAGCGGCGAGCGGGCCGCATGTCGTTCTCCGCCGGGATGGCCAGCCTGGGAGTGCGCCCGGTCGTGGTGTGCACCGACGTCACTCACTTCTCGATCGGCCGTGCCGCGGGGATCGTCGGGCTCGGCGAGGACGCGATCGTCAGGGTGCCATCCGATCCGCTGGGCCGGCTTTCCCCCGAGGTGCTGGACCGTGTCCTCGCCACACTCCCCGGCGACGTGCTGCCGGTCGCCGTGGTCGCATGCGCCGGTGCGACCGACCAGGGCTGGGTGGACGAGCTGCCCGCCATCGCGGAGGTGACCCGGCGGTATGGGGTCTGGCTGCACGCGGACGCCGCGTACGGCGGCGGAGCGCTGTTCTCGCCCCGGTTGCGCCCCATGCTGGCCGGCCTGTCCGAGGCCGACTCCATCACCCTGGACCTGCACAAGTTCGGCTGGACTCCGGCGGCGTCGGGTGTGTTCCTGGTCCGCCGCGCCGAGACGCTCCGGCACCTGGGCGGGCAGCGCACGACGCTCAACGCCGACGAGGACGCCGCCGCCGGTTACATCGGGCTCTACGGGGACTCGGTGCAGGCCACCCGCCGCGTCGACGCCTTCAAGATCGCGGCGACGCTGGCGGTGCTGGGCCGCGCCGGGCTGGCCGCGATGGTGGACGGCTGCCATGACCTGGCCCGCTACGCCGCCGGCCGGATCACCGGCGAACGGCGCCTGGAGCTGGCCGCGATGCCGGTCCTGAGCACTGTCCTCTTCCGCTACCTGCCCGGCACCGGGGATGCGGACGCCTTCAACGGCCGGCTGCGGCAGCGGCTGATGGGGGAAGGGCGGGCGTTGCTGGCCCGCACCCGGGTCCGCCGTGCCGACGGCACCGCGCCGGTCTTCCTCAAGCTCATGCTCCTCAACCCGGCCACCACCCCGGCACAGCTCGACGCGGTGATCGACGACGTGCTCGCGGTGGCGGCCGCCGAGGAGACGCGGTCCTGGCAAGCGCCGGACACCGACAGATACGGAGACAGGAAATGGACATAACTGAGGTGACACGTGTGCAGCGCGCTCCGGCAGGGTGTCGCTCGGACGACGAGATTCGCGACGCCATGCCGCACACGCTGGCGCTGACGCTCCTGACCGGCAAGCCCTACACCGGCCAGCGGCCGCTGCGGCTGACGCCCGCGGCCCATCTGGTCGCCGCCGGCGGCTCGGTCCTGAGCGGTGTGGCGCTGTCCGGCACGGCGGTGACGCTCGCCGGCTGGTGGCTGACGCTGCTGGTTCCGGGCTGGGCGATGACCCTGCACGGGGCCCGCAACCTGCGCATGATGATCTACCACCAGTGCGCGCACCGGAACATGTGCGGTCGGCACCGCTTGGACGCCGCTCTCGGGAAGGTCATCGCCGCACTTCTCATGGTGCAGCACTTCGCCCGCTACACCGTCGAGCACGTCGCCGACCATCACGCCGTACACCACATGACCCTGCGCGATCCCACCGTTCAGGCGTTCCTGGTCGGCCTGCGGCTGCGGCCCGGCATGACACGCCGGCACATGTGGCGCACTGTCATCAGCAGGCTGGCCTCGCCGGTTTTCCACGCCCGGTTCCTGTGGGCGCGGATGCGCTCCTACGCCGCCTCCGGGAGCTGGAGGGAACGCTTTGCCGTCGGCGGTGCGTACCTGATCGTCGCCACGGCCGCGATCTGGTCGGACCGTTGGCTGCTCCTCCTGGTTGCCTGGGTGTTGCCGATGACCCTCTTCTTCCAGATCAGCAACACTCTGCGGCTGTGCGTGAAGCACACGTTCCCGACACGGGACGTGACCGAGCGGCGTAGCAGGGCGTACTTCGCCAGCCTCACCAATGCCGTCTTCCTCGGGGAACCGGCACCGGGATCCCAGCTGCGGGGCGCGCGCCGCCTGAGGGCATGGGCCCGCTGGTGGCTGCGCATGTTCACCGTGCATTTCCCGTCGCGCTACTTGGTACTCACCGGTGACACCGTCTGCCACGACTTCCACCACCGGCACCCGATGAGCCGGGACTGGGCGAACTACATCTTCGCCCGGCAGGCCGACATCGGCTCCGGACATCGCGGCTGGCCCGCGTACCGGGCCGTGTGGGGCCTGATCCCAGCCATCAACGTCGTCTTCGATTCGCTGGCCGCGGCTGATCCCGCCGAATACGACCCCACCGAGTTGACCGACATAAGGGGCCGTGAACTGTTCGCGGCTTTCGACGACTGAGGAGGGCCCGATTGTGGAACGCCTGGTGATCCTGGGAGTCGCCGAGAGCGATGCTCACGCGGTGGCCAACCATCTCATCGCGACGCAACTGCGCGAGCACGGTTTCACCGTCGTCAACCTCGGTGTGTGTACGCCCCTGCGTGAATTCGCCGATGCGCTCGACGAGCACCCTCACGCCGAGGCCGTCCTGATCGGCACCTTGAACGGACATGCCCACACCGACCTGGCTGAGTTGCCGACTTTGCGGGCTGCCGGCCGGTTGCGCCGACCGGTGATCGTCGGCGGCAACCTGTCCGTCGGCAGCCGCAAGAGTGACGACGATCGGCGGCGGCTCAGGGAACTCGCCATCGACCACCTTGTCGATGACGCGAACCAGCTGCTGCTCCTGCTCGACCTGCTGCATTCCGCTCGAACCCAGGGAGCCCTCGATGAGCGTGTGGGGTGAACTGGAGGTCGAGCCGGGCACGGCGGCGGAACTGTTGCCCTGGTCCGACGTCGTGGAGAGCCTGCGCGGCGTCCGGCATCGGGCGGTGGAAGTGTTGCGCGCCGCGCACGCCGTCGGCCGGCCAATCCTGCAGCCTCGCTGCGGCGTCGGCGGCCACACCGAGATGCTCACGCTCCTGCGTGACCTCGCCGTAGCCGGGCCTGGCATGCTATCGGTGACGATCGACTCGCACACCCGACTCAAGCGGTTCGGCGTCGCGGCCCAGACGTTGGCGCGGAGACCGGCCGACCTTAACGGCTACCCGCTGGTTGCGCATGGCTGGCGGCGTGGCCGCGAACTCGTCGACGCCGTTGATATGCCCCTGGAGGTGCGGCACGGCACGCCGGATGCCCGGGATCTGTTCGCGGTAGCGCTCGCCGCCGGCATCACCTCGTTCGAGGGGGGCGGCATCGGCTACAACCTGCCGTACTCCAAGGACGTGCCGCTGCGGCACTCCCTCAAGGCGTGGCGGCAGGTCGACGTGGCGTGCGGGGAGCTGGCCGCAGCGGGCGTGATCATCGACCGGGAGCTGTTCGGCTCGCTCACGGGGGTACTCGTGCCGCCGTCTATCAGCCTCGCGGTGACCATGCTGGAGGCGGCTCTAGCGGTGCAGGCCGGGGTGCGGTGCCTGTCGGTGGCCTATCCGCAAGGCGGAGAGGTCCACCAGGACGTGGCCGCACTGCGGTCGATCCGCGTCCTCGCCGAGCGGTACCTGCCCGGCGGGATCGAGGTGTACCCGGTTCTCCACGAGTTCATGGGGGTGTTCCCGCGCACGCGCACAGCCGCTGACGTGCTCATCTTCCACGGCGGGCTCACCGCCCGTCTCGGGGGTGCCACCAAGGTGATCACCAAGACCTACCAGGAGGCCCATGGGATCCCGGACACCGCCGCCAACGTGCACGGCATCCGCACTGCCGCGCTCGGTGCCGGTGCCTTGCTGGACTTCGTCCGTCTCGACGAGGACCGGGTCGCCGAGGAGTCCCATTGGCTGCAGCGTGAGGTCGCTGAGCTCATCGAACCCGTACTCGCCGCCGGCGACCTGGCCGGGGCCGTCGCCGAGGCGTTCGCCGCGGGCTGGCTCGACATCCCGTTCGGCGCCAGCGTGCACACGCGGTCCGAGGTGATCCCGGCGCGCGACGCCAGCGGTGCCATCCGGTATCTGCGTACCGGAAGCCTTCCCTTGTCCGCTACGACCCGGCGTCACCATGCGGCTCGGCTCGGCAGGAAGTCCGAAGCCCCCCTCCTCGAAACCATCACAGCCGACATCAACCATTTCCTGCGTATCGACGACGTCGGCACCCCGTGGTCGGTCGGGAGGCCCGCATGAACAGCCGGCGGATGGACCAGCCCCCGGTGATCCTGACCCCGCCCCTCCGCCTGGACCGCGCCACGCCGCAGCGGCGGGTCGGCGCGCTGCGCGCCTGTCCCGGGTGTCGCTTCGATGGCAGTCATGACCGTTCCGCCCGTCGGCCCCATGAAGAAGATCCGAGGTACCGTGATGAACGACCCTGACCGCGGCCGCGCCATCCGTGCGGACGACCGAGCCCACGTCTTCCACTCCTGGTCCGCACAACGCCACATCGACCCGCTGCCGGTCGCCGGCGCTGCCGGCTCCTACTTCTGGGACTACGACGGCAACCGGTACCTCGACTTCTCCTCGCAGTTCGTCAACATCAACATCGGGCACGGCTATCCGAAGGTGGTGGCCGCGATCGTCGAGCAGGCATCCCGCCTGTGCACCATCGCCCCGCACTTTGCGAACGACCGGCGTGGAGAGGCGGCCCGGCTCATCGCCGAGCATGCGCCCGGAGATCTCGACAAGGTCTTCTTCACCAACGGCGGTGCCGACGCGAACGAGCACGCCGTGCGGATGGCCCGTCTGGTGACCGGGCGCCCCAAGGTGCTCGCGGCCTATCGCTCCTATCACGGCGCGACACACGCCACGATGCACCTGACCGGCGACCCACGCCGGTGGCCGACCGACTCCGGCACGGAGGCGGTGGCCCGGTTCTTCGCTCCCTACCTGTACCGGTCGGCGTTCCACGCAACCACCGAAGCCGAGGAATGTG
This sequence comes from Streptomyces sp. NPDC005728, assembly GCF_040630895.1. NCBI lineage: Bacteria > Bacillati > Actinomycetota > Actinomycetes > Kitasatosporales > Streptomycetaceae > Streptomyces > Streptomyces sp. NPDC005728. The sequence goes on along the minus strand of NZ_JBEXYL010000084.1, from coordinate 5,101 downwards.
CCCGGGCGCTGGACCATCTCAAGCAGGTCATCCAACTGGAGGGGCCCGGGACGATCGCCGCGATCCTGCTCGAGCCGATCGCCGGCACGCCCGGTGTCCTCGTACCGCCCCCGGGATACCTGGCCGGCGTGCGAGCACTGTGCGACAGGTACGGCGTCGTCATGATCGCTGATGAGGTGATGTGTGGCTTCGGCCGTACCGGAGCGTGGTTCGCGGTCGACCATTGGTCGGTCGTACCCGACCTGATCACGTTCGCCAAGGGAGTGAATTCCGGGTACGTGCCGCTCGGCGGCGTGATCATCAGCGCACGCATCGCCTCCGAGTTCGACGACCGTCCGTACCCGGGCGGCCTGACCTACTCCGGTCACCCCTTGGCCTGCGCGGCAGCGGTGGCGACCATCCGCGCGATGCGCGAGGAGGGCATCGTCGAGCACGCCGCCTGGCTTGGTGATCATGTTCTCGGCCCCGGCTTGCGTTCGCTCGCCGAGGCGCATCCGGCGGTGGGGGAGGTGCGCGGTCTCGGCGTGTTCTGGGGCCTGGAACTGGTCCGCAACCGGGCTACTCGGCAGATGCTCGTGCCCTACGCCGCGACTGCCGCGCAATCCGCCCCGATGAACGAGGTGGTGGCACTGTGCCGGAAGCGCGGCCTGTGGCCGTTCACCAACTTCAACCGCCTGCACGTCGTACCACCGTGCACCATGACCGAGAGCGAAGCCCGCGAGGGCCTGGAGATTCTCGACGAGGCGCTGGCCGTCGCCGATCGTCACGTCGTCGACGGGTGAGCGCCTCACGGCGCGTCCGGCGGCGCGGACCCGCGAGAGGCCGGACGCACCCGACCGGCCGAGCGGTTTCACGCGGTGGTGAACGGGTCGGCGTGGACGCCACACGCCAGTGTCGATCCAGTTCCGCCTGGAACAGCGCCGCCGGTCCGGGTGATCGGCAGCAGAAGCGCCACATCGCCGACATCTTCAAGGCCGAAATCCCAGGCTTCTCGAAGTGGAAACTTGCCAAGGCATTCCTGCAGTGGCTGACCGACCACGGCTGGAGCGACCTGACAGCCGACGAGCAGACCGCCTGGCAGATGTTCGCTGCCGTTAACAGAGGACTCGCGTAGCCGCCGCGCCCTACACCCCGACCACACATCCGAATCAGGACCACCGCATGCCGATCGTGGACAGCTGCTCCATCCGTTCGGGCGGCAGCGTCGCGGCCCTGCTCCGCTGATTCCCGATCCATGCCCCGAGACGGAGCTCCCGCTCCTCCTGGTCCTCGCCGTCGCCGCCGACCATGATCGTCTCCACGTGCTTGCGCGGCACCTGGAGATGTCCCTCCCGCCCGTAGAACTGCCGGGCGGCGGTGTAGTTGAGGGCCCACTTGTCGGCCTGGGTACGGTGCGGCGCCGGCTTCTCGTCCTCGGTCGCGGGGGTGATGCCGAGGATGTGCTCGCACATCCACTGCTGCACGGTGCTCAGCTTGTCGAAGCCGAACCGCTGCACCCGTACCCACCGGCCAAGGTCCTGGCTCTGGTGCACGACGGCGGTCGGCTCGGTCGGCAGCTCGCCGCCGGCCGCCAGGTGAAGCCGGACGAGGTGGAAGGCGCGCTGCCACTCCACCGGCCAGGCCGGACACCACGACGGGTCGATGTCCTCCAGTTGCTCGCGTCGCTCCTCTGACAGCGCCCCGGCTGCCGACTTCACCGGCAAACCCTCGGCACGCCGCTGCTCGATCTCCTGCGCCTTCCTGGCGGCGGCCCTGGCGTTCTTCAGCCAGATGCCCACCTTCGCGCCCTGGTGGGTGGCGTCCAGCGGCGCGAGCAGGTGCCCGTTCGTCTCGGCCCACCCGCGCGCGGCGGCCAGGCCCTCTTCCCAGGCGACGTCGAAGTGCGACCACACCATGTCCAGCTTCTCCAGCTGCGCGATGCGGTCGGCGTCCATGTCCCCGCGCGCGTAGAAGCGCCGGTTGTCGGCGATCCACTGCCCCAGCGGGAAGTTCGCGAGCGAGGCCGGCCACCCCTCTGCCTTCACCGCCTGGCCGCCGACGGCGGGCACGCGGTACGTGAACGGGACCTTCAGGTCGCCGTGTTCGCGGGTGTAGATGGCGGCGGCCTCTACGCCGCGCCGCCAGTGCTCGTGCTCCGGGTTGAGGACCCGCAGGTTGATGAACGCGGCCAGCTGCGCCGGGTCGCGCGGCGTGGAGAACTTCAGCAGCTTCCGTGCGGGCGCCGACGGACCGCCGGACCCGTTCCCCTCGCCCCGGCTCTCCTGGCCCTGCGTAGCCTTCTGGACGGGCTTGTAGGCGCTCGGGGCCTGCTGCTGCGCCAACTGCTCCACAACCCGGGCGTCGTGCGCCCTGAGTGCCTCCAGCAGCTTCGCCAACCCGCCGAACGCCCGGCTTGTGAGCATGTTGTCCGCCGTCTCGCCCGGTCCGAGCAGGACCGGCACCACGAGCGAGGCGACCTTGCCCTCACCGGGTTGCATCCGCAGCGCGCGGCCCACGGCCTGGACGAGGTCGGGCATGGAGCCCCGCACGTCGGCCCAGTAGACGGAGTCGCAGTTCTTGGTGTCGACGCCCTCGCCAAGGACCTTCACCGAGCCCAGGAAGCCCTTCTCCACCACGGTGCCGTCCGTGGCGATCCCGGCTGCGAACTCGCCCAGCACACGGCGCCGGTGGTTGGGCTTGTGCTCCCCGCACAGCCAGTTGGCCCAGATCGTCTCGGGGTACAGCTCGGGGTCCGCGGCGTGCAGCTGCGCGGCAACGTGGGGGAGGCCGGCCGCGTACGCCTCGGCCTCCTTGACGACGTGGTGGAAGACGAGCGTGCGCCGGAAGTTCTCCTCTGAGGACGCCTTGAGCAGGGCGGTCTGGAGCGCGGCGAGCCTGGCACCACGGACCTCGTCCGAGCGAGCCTCAGCGCCCAGGAGCTGCGCGGCCTGGAGCTGCGTGTCGGTGATGTCCACGCACACCACCTGGTACGGCGCACAGATTCCCCGGTCGATCGCCTCCGAGAGCGTGAGGGTGTACGCCCTGCTACCGAACGGGCCGTCCGGGTCGTCCTCCATGCTCGCGACCAGCTCGCCCGGCGCGCCCTCGGAGTCCTCGTCCAGCTGCCACAGCCGGGGTGTGGCCGTCATGTACAGGCGGCGCAGGGACGGGATCCGCTGGTTGTCGTGGACGACCGCCCACGGCTTGCCCAGCCGACCCGAAGTCCGGTGCGCCTCATCGACCACGATCAGGTCCCAACCCGGAAGGCCGGCCTTGTGCGCGCGCTCCAGCGTGCCCAGCCCAAGCGAGGCGTACGTGGCGAACACCGTGACCTTGTCGAACGGCCGCACCCATTCGACCAGTTCCTCCACGTCCGTGGTGTTGGGGAAGGCCACGTCCTCGCCCCGCAGAGACGAGACCCCGATCATCGGGCCTGTGCGGCCTCCTTCGCGCCACGCAGCCTCGGTCTGCGCGAGCAGGTCCAGCGAGGGGACGAGCACCAGCACGCGGCCCGCACGGAGCTCCTCAGCGCTCCGGGTGGCCACGAGGCTCTTGCCCGACCCGGTCGCCATGATCACCTGAGTCCGGAGCCCTCGCGTGGGCACAACGGATCTTGCAGGAAATTCGAGGGCACTCAGCACCGCGTCAACGGCTTCCCGCTGGTGGGGACGGAGTTCCTTCACTGCCATTCGGATCTGCCTTACCCTGCGGGCCGCGTCTGTGGCATCACGCGGCAGGAAACGGGAAACCTGCATGTAGAAGGCGCGCGACCGGTTCCGGTGAACCTCACCGGAACCGGTCACAGCCTCGGACCAGTAACGGGGGAGCTTGACAGAAGATCGACCCTGCTCCCTTAGTAGTGCTGCTACCTGAATCCAGAGTCTATCTGAAGCAAAAAATGAAGCAGATCAAACCCATCCAGCTGGTGCCGTCTCACCTTCGGCACGGCACTTCACTAGCAGCGGATACCGGAGTCTGGACGAAGGCCAGTGTGTGGAGTTCGAGATCGTCCGAGGACAAAGAGGGCCGCAGGCACAGCAGGCTCGACCGATCCGGCCACCCCCCTTACTGCTGCCAGCCTCGGGCATAGTGAGGCAGGCGAGTTCGATTGCAGTCGAGGTGCACCGCGCCAGTGTATTCCTAAGCAGAGGGCGGTCGATGACGCTTCGCCAACTGCCCTGAGTATTTGCTAGGAAGAGTTCATTGACTGATCCATATTGCACAATATTCATGATTGAACAGTAAGTAAACCACGAGGGACCCGACTTGCGACCAAGGACTGACAGTGCTGAGCTGGAGTGGACGGGGGGAAGTGGCGCGGGGTAACAGGAAACGAGAAAGGCATTGTCGTGGCTAGCATCGGCACGGACAGGGCAATAACCAACGTAGTCCATCAACAAGACAACACCTGGAAATTCACCGTCGAGTACACAGCGCACTTCGACCCCGCAGACAGGGGAGTGTCGTTCGATGACTCAGTGAAAATCTGGGAGCACGATTCGGGCGGCCCCGACCAAATTTCAGCTTACGCCCCCACAGAATCCTTCCGGGCACCCCAGGATGGAAGTCCCTTCCACCGAGTCAAGACTTTCACCATCACCCAGGAACAGCTGAGCACAGAGATCGGCGACGAGCAGACATTCGCATGGATCTGGTTGCGCAGATCCGGAAGCCAAGGGGCGGCTGACGCCGAAGAGAGCACGCCCATCTGGTATGTGGACGATTGAGACAATCGATCCCATGACTGCGTGCCGTCGGCCAAAGCGGTTAACACGGACGGCACGCAGTCATGTCCCACTCAACTCTATCCCTTTCCTCCTCTTTCCTTGTGACTACGCTCGCGCTAGTCACCCTCGCCCGCCCACGCCAATAGTGCATCTGCGTCAGTTGAGGCCCTCAGGTCCAGTGCCCCTCCTTCCCGCCGGCCTGCCCGTTGCCTCGCACGCAGTGTGGGGCGTGCAAGGCGGAGCACGGTAGGAGCGTCAGGGCCAGGCAACCACGTTTGGCCTGAGTAGGTGTGATGCCTGCCTGGTCTTCCCGAGCAACGACCATCCGTCCGACAAGGCGATGTTCACCTTCCGGATCACCGCCCCGAAGGACTACACCGTCGTCGCCAACGGCC